>NZ_CAXTBM010000007.1:74512-130480 GCF_964242765.1 uncultured Hymenobacter sp. | reverse complement strand
TGGACGACGGTATGAATACAAAACAGATGTGCTAAACAATCCCGAGGCTGCTGCTCAACTCTGCGATGTAGCTAACTGTGTGATTCACTTTTATGACGAGTTTAACATTCGTCATAATCCAGCTGGCTATCCGTCTGTTCTATTACAGGCTACTGCTCAACAAGAAATCTTCCCAATTCCAGTCGATGATGACCCCCTCGCCTATGTCACCCAGTTTTGAAGGCCTGTACCACGAGGTCATCCGAGACCATTCTGCTATGTGGGATTTTAAATTCCGGGGAGCAACACTGGAGATTATTACTCCTTTTTCCACTACTAGCAACAAGTTTGTTTCGGTTTTTCTGACAGAACGAAGCAGTGATTTTATTGTCACAGATGGAGGCTATCTACATTTGGCAGAGTATGTAGAAAATGAAAATGTTCAACAAAGCCGATGCTATAACCAAGCACTTAGTCATTATGAAGCACATTATAAAGTTCAGCGTGTATTAGATAGATATGACAAATTGATTTTTTATATAAAAACTTCGAATAGAGCGCTTGTAACTTCGCTTATTCACGACATGGCCAGCTTTATAACTGGCATTGTGAACGCGCAGCAAATGACTTTGGAGGTTGACCAAGAGGCCGTAACGAGAGAAAGATTTGCTAAAAACGCTGGCTCATTCTTACTCGAAGTATTTCCTGGCCGGGAAATAAAATGGGGACAGAAATTGCGCCGTGGTGATAATATTACATTCAGCGCGGGAATTTATCGAGGATCTAATATAAGCTTAGTTCAATTCATAACAGGATCAAATACATACCACTTTGCTAGTAGCATGGCAAAAGCAACTGTTAATTTTTTAGCAGTTAGAGGAAGCGCGTTAGAGCCAAGTGTAAGGCACAAATTAAGCTTAATCGATACGAACGCTAATGGCTATAGAGATGGCGGCAATACTTCTGTCATAAATCTTTTGCGAGGAGCTAGTGAGATTGTGCCTTGGGAGGAGCGCAGCAGTATTGTTGAGCTTGTGGAAGAGGGTTAATCATACATGCCAACAGCAGCACGATGCCGCGCAAGGTGAAGTTCGCAGAGGCTAAGAAACAACAACGCCGGCCCTGTAGCGGGTGTTATTCTAAATAGAATTTCTATGTCGGAAAAAGAAAAACCAGCAAATACTTCCAAGCCTAAATGCGGGATTATAATGCCTATCAGTGCATCAGAAGGCTACTCAGAAGAGCATTGGCAAGATGTATTACAAGTGATTCAGGATGCAGCAGATAGTGCGGGCTTTGAAGCTAACTTGGTAAGCGCAAATGGCAAAGCTGACATAATTCATTCAACAATTATAAATAATATATTTCATAATGAGATAGTTGTATGTGATGTAAGCGATATGAACCCTAATGTCATGATTGAATTAGGATTAAGATTTGCAGCTAAAAAACCTGTAATAATTATTTTCGATTCAGAGAAAAAATATCCGTTCGATATAGGTCAGCTACGTTACTATAATTATGGAAGAAACCTTAGATATTCTGCTTTGGTTAAATTTAAAAATGAATTAGCGGAACTTATTGATTCTGTTTATAAAGATGATTCAGTAGGTAGGTATCGCCCTTATCTATCTTACTTTACTGAAGTGACAATTAACCCTGCTACTATACCTACCGAACAAGTAAGCGTAGTCGAGGCGTTAGAAGAGCTTAAAAAAGAGGTTGTAGAGATTAAATCGTTTCAAACAAATTATGAATCAGATTATATAGCAGCACGTAGGCCTACACAGTCTATAGATTTTCGCGCCTACGAATTAGATAAATTAAAGGATGTCATTCTGAAAGTGATAAATGATAAAGACGACGTAAATGGTTTTAAGGATTTTTTAATTAAGCACAAAACAAGTGATACTGAGGCTCAATTATTATTAATACACACAGCTGTTATACCTTATATTAAGGAAAATAATCCAAATCCTGTGATAAAATATGGATTAGGACTATATGATAAAATGTCGGCGGAAAGGCAGAAAAGCTATGTAAAAAAAGTTATGAGTTCCTTTTATGAATTAGAGTTTTGAATCAATTTATACAGGGTTTTACATCTTCCCTGGTAAGGGACAAGTTGTCAAATGTCTAATGCCTGCGACCTTCAAGATAACTTTAGCTGCCAGTGCGGACGCGGACGGTCTATATGATGTACGACTGCGCATCACGGTAAACCGGGTAGTTCGTTTCACCAACACGGGGGTAGCAGTTGCCGAGAAGCACTGGAATCCCAAGGCTACACTCGACAAGGAGAACTGGATCAAGTCCAGCCACCGAGAGTGCACCCAGTATAATAAGGAGTTGCTGGCGTGGTACAACCGGGCCCGCAAGCTAGCGCAAGTACATCCCACTTGGTCTGCGGATCAACTCAAGGCGACGCTTCGCAATGGCGACCTTGACCCGAGCGCCCCAGACTTCTTTACTTTTTGCCGCCGGCGTCTACTCGAGGAGCAGCAATTAATCGACGAGGCGTATAAGAAAGGGGTGGAGTCACCCGGCTGGAGCCAGGGCACGATTGATTCCCGCACGCCCATAGTCGACAAGCTAGAGACCTGGTACCAACGCGAGTGCCATAGCCCCACGCCGGTCCCGCTGCCTATTCCACTCATCACGGAGGAGCTCCTTAAAAAGTATGAGCGCTACCTGCTCACCGAGTTGGGCAACGCCGGCACCACCACCGTTAAGAACCTGAAGACGCTACATAGCTTTATTCGGGAAGCTATCAAGAAGCGGTTGCTCACGCCCGATAAAGACCCGATGGCGTTATACGAGTATCCGGAAGCCAAGCCCAAACGGGTATGGATGGATAAGCAAGAAGTAGACAACTTTGAAACGGTAGTGCTCGCCAAGGAGCGGCACCTGGCCCGGGCCGTGTATTACTTGCAGTATTATTTACACGGCTCCCGCATCGGGGTAATTCTGCGGCTGAAGTGGAAAGACCGAGCAAACGGCCGGGTGCGGTTCGTAATGGACAAGGGCGGCCGGCTCAAGGAAGTGGAAGAGACGCCCGAGCTAGCCCAGTTACTCGACTCCTTCCGCCCGGCCGATGGGAGCAAGCCCAGTCCGGACGCTTATATCTTACCCTACTTGCCGGCGGACTTCGAGCGGCTGCATCCCCGCGACCAGTTGGAGCTCACCAAGCAGATGACGTCTAAGATTAATGCTAATCTGAAGCGGGCGGCCAAGCAGTACGGCATCGAAAAGAAGCTCAGCTCGCACGTGGCCCGGCGCACGCTAGCCACACTAGCTGACCGCACTTTGAAAGGCGACTTGCGCGGCGTGGGCAGCTTGCTGGGCCACACGAACACCCGCACCACGCAGCTCTATTTACAGCAGATGGATACCTACGCCGTGGACGAGCACGCCCGGCAGGTGTACCAAGCATTGAGTACAACACCAGTACAACAAGTGCCGGACACGGGGCGGCAAGCGCTGTCGAAGTCGGTAGCTGAAAACCCAGTTGATGATGCCGCTTAGGCACTTTTCGTCTGCCTTTGTCCGGAAGTACGGGTTCGCCCGTCACCTCTTTTCTGTTTTCCGCTTACTGAGTGCCCCGGTTGATTAGCCCCAGCCGGGGCAAATTTTTTACGGACCGACTTCAAACAAGGAAGGGACCTGCTGCATTGCAGCGGGTCCTTTCCTTGTTTGGCGGTGGCCTGATCGTGTAACGCTTGCAATGAAGGGTTTAGGCCTTGTTGATTGGAAAAATGTGGGCGGAGTTGTTCGGGAATAGCTTTGAATAAAAACGAGCAATAAAGGCTGAAAGGAAGGCTATGATGGCTTTGCAGGCTCAAATCCCTACATTTAGCTTCCGCGTACAACGCGCTTAACTCGCCTTCCACCACTTGCTATCATGAAGATTATTGACCTACGCGCTATGCGCGGACCCAGCTACTGGTCCGTTAAACATTACAAGTTGATTGTAATGAAAGTGGACCTCGAAGAATTTGCCGACCATTGGTCGAATGCTGTTCCAGAGCTAGCTGATCGACTCACTGAACTGATGCCAGAGCTTGGCAAGCCACACGCCTCCTTCGAATCGCAGAAACATGCCGCTAAGCATCCGCCCCTAACACAGGAGCAATTAGCCGCTGGGGAGCCACTGGGCCATGTTATTCAGCACGTGGCGTTGGAATTGCAGCGGCAGGCCGGCATGCCCGTGCATTGGGGGAAGTCGTATCCGGCGCGCGAAGAAGGTGTGGAGTTTGTAGTGTTCAGCTACCAGGAAGAGCGTGCCGGTCGGCGCGCCGCCGAAGCTGCCGTAGAAATAGTGGAAGCGCTTTGCAACAAGGAAACGGTGGATTTAGCGCCAATCATTGCGGAGTTACACGAAATCCGGGAACAAGAGTTTATTGGTCCGAGCACCTGGAGCATTGTATCGGAGGCGGCCTCGCGCGATATTCCCTACATCCAACTTAAGAATAGCGGCATCATCCAACTCGGGTACGGCGTAAATCAAAAGCGCATTTGGGCCACTACTACTAGCTATACCTCACACGCGGGCGTGGAAATAGCGGGTAATAAGAACCGCACAAAAGCCATGCTCGACGATGCGGGCGTGCTAGTGCCACAAGGAACTACCGTGTATTCGGAAGACGGATTGCGCGACGCCATTGAAGACTACGGCTTCCCCCTCGTGACTAAACCGCTCGACGGCAACCACGGCAAAGGCGTCACCATTCGTATCATGAATTGGGAAGATGCGGTGGAAGGTCTGAAAATGGCCCAGGCCTATTCCAAGGCCGTGATTGTAGAGCAATTTATTGAGGGCGCAGATTTCCGGTTATTGGTCGTGAATGGCAAGTTGGTGGCCGCTGCCAAACGCACACCAGCCGCTGTGGTTGGCGACGGACAGCACACCATCCAGGAACTCATCGACGAAGTAAACAAAGACCCCCGGCGCGGGGTAGGGCACGAAAAGGTGCTTACTAGCATCAAGGCCGACAAGCACACAATGGACATCCTGAGAGGGATGAAACTCACCCTGGAGTCGGTGCTGCCAGCAGGCGAAATGGTCTACCTGAAGAGCACCGCCAATATCAGCACTGGCGGCACGGCTACCGATGTTACCGACTTGATGCATCCCTACAATGTACTGCTTGCCGAGCGCGTCGCGGGCATTGTAGGACTCGATATTTGCGGCATCGACTTGATGACAACGGATATTGCGGTGCCCTTAAATGAAACGCGCGGCGCAGTAATTGAAGTGAATGCCGCGCCCGGTTTTCGGATGCACATCTCGCCAGCCGAAGGTCTGCCTCGCAACGTAGCCGAGCCGGTTGTGGATATGTTGTTTCCACCTGGCTGCAATTCCCGCATTCCAATCATTGCTATTACGGGCACCAACGGCAAAACCACCACCACCCGGCTAATTGCGCACATGGTGGCCTCCAAGGGATATAAAGTAGGCTTCACTACCACGGACGGTATCTACATTCAGGGCCGGCAATTACAAAAAGGCGACTGCACGGGTGGGGTCAGTGCCGAGTTCGTGTTGAAAGACCCAACCATCAACTATGCGGTGCTGGAAACAGCCCGCGGCGGGATGCTACGTTCAGGTTTAGGATTCCACACCTGCGACATTGCGGTAGTCACCAACGTGGCCGCCGACCACCTCGGCATGCGCGACATTCATACGGTCGAGGAAATGGCCGCGGTGAAAGGCGTGCTTCCTCGCACAGTACGCAAAACCGGCTGGGCTATTCTTAATGCCGATGACAACCTGGTATATGCCATGCGCGAAAAGCTGGAATGCCGCGTAGCACTATTTAGTATGGACGAAAACAATCCCCGCATTCTCGACCATGTAGAGGCAGGCGGGGTAGCGGCCGTGTATGAGGAAGGCTACGTAACTATTTACAAGAACAGCTACAAACTGCGCATCGACCGGGCCGCCGAGTTTCCAGTAACCTTCGGCGGCCGCGCTACCTTCAATATCGAAAACAGCTTGGCTACTGCTTTGACGGGATACCTAGCGGGCTTTGAGCGTGAAGACATCAAGATTGCCTTGCGCACCTTTGTGCCATCGGCCAGCAAGACGCCAGGCCGCATGAACGTGTTTAAGTTTCCGACTTTCGAGGTGATTGTCGACTATGCGCACAACACCCACGGTATCGAGAAATTCGCCGAGTTTCTGAACGCCACCCAAGCCACTCGTAAAATCGGAATGGTATCGGGGCTAGGCGACCGGCGCGAGGAAGATACACTAAGCTTCGCGCGGGTGGCCGGCCGCATTTTCGACGAGGTAATCCTGCGCCAAGACCGCGACTTGCGGGGCAAGACCGCCGAATTTCTCAAGGAAATCATGACCCGCGGCCTGCGGCTTGATAAGCCCGAACTACCCATCAACTACATCGAAAACGAGCTAGAAGCAGTTGATTATGTGATGGCCAATGCTCCACAAGGTTCGGTGGTCGTGCTCTTCACCGAGAACATAACGGCCGTGCTGAAGAAGCTGGAAGAATACGAATCACAAGCCTAACTCAAGCACTTGGGCTGCAAGCAAGCAGTCGGTAGAAAGCAGCACGAATTTCTGATTTCGCATAGATTCTAGTAGCACCAACGAAAGAAAAGGGCCACCTCAAACGAGGTGGCCCTTTTCTTTTTATAATGTTAAACGGAGTGGAATTGCGCTATCTACCCCATTTACATCTATACTTTATTTCAGCGTGAAAGAAGTCTTGCCTATCATCACGCCGCCTTCATACAGCTCTACCGTGTGTTGCCCTGTTTTGTAAGGAGCACCTTTCGCGTATAGAAACTGAACGGGCTGGCGGGTGTTGTCGAATACGAGGTCCTGCTTGGCCGTGTAAAAAGCCTCAGAGCCGTCTACCATGAACGTGCCACCGCCGGTGCTCAAGTTGTAAAGGGCAGCGCCGTCGGGCTCAATCAGGCGCAGCATAATCTGCTTGGTTTCTTTGGGCGAAACGTCGTTGCGAGCCAAATTAAAAGTGATTTTTACTTTTTCAACACGCTTCGCTTTGAACTCGTTGTCGTCGTCGTCTTTTTCCTTGTCGCGCGAGTTTAGTACACCAATGCGGATGTTTTCGGCTTGTAAGCGCGATGCCACGGCCACTTTCTCGCTCAACTCCTGGTTGGAGCGGGCAATGGTGGTGATGGTATCGGTGAGCTTGTTTTGGCGGTCCTTGAGCGTAGTGGTTTCCGTGTACAGGGCCTCGTTGTCTGCCTTGAGCTGAGCAATTTCTTCGTCCTTCTTACGAAGCTGCGACTCGAAGTTGATAGCGCGCTGCTTGAAGCGCTGCTGCTCCTTGATGGAGAAACTACCAGCTTTAAAAGAGCGAAGCTTAAGCAAATCGGCATTCACGGAAGCAATTTTAGCTTCCAACGAATCGTTCGACAAACCCATCGACTGGACTTCCTGGCTCTGCCGCTCGAAATCGGCTTTCAGCGTTTCGTACTGTTTGATCTGCTCTTGCAGCTTGGAATCTTTCTCGGTTACCTGGGTAGTGAGTTGCTCGTTTTCCTCGGTCTTCTGCCGGTTCATCCAATACAGGACGCCATTAATGCCGAGTAGCACCAGCGCTAGAGCAGCGATAAGTAGAAAGCGACTGTTGTTCCGGGGGGTGGGGCTGTGATCTTGTTCCATTGCAAGCAGGGTTAAGTAAGAGTCGGACGCGCCGGTAGTGTGGTATCTTTGTCCGCAAACAAACGAAATTTTACAACAATCTAACTTCAGTCAAGTAAAATCAGACGGTGAAAGGTACGAGGTCTATATGAAACCTACCATCCAACTCAATGAAGCCTATTGGAGCGGACGCTACGCGGCCAACCAAACTGGCTGGGATGCCGGCGCTATAACACCGCCCCTGCGCGACTATTTCGACCAGCTAGGCCCCGCCGACCACCAGCGTTTTCTCGTGCCAGGCGCCGGACGGGCCTATGAAGCTGAATATCTTCACGAGAAAGGATTCCCAAATGTGTTTGTAGCAGATATTGCCCTTGAAGCCTTGCAGGCGCTTCAGCAGCGAGTGCCAGCGTTTCCGGCAGCTCATCTGCTCCACCGAAATTTCTTCGAGCTCCAGCCTTCCCCACCGTTCGATATGCTGGTGGAGCAAACTTTCTTTTGTGCCCTCGATCCTGCCTTGCGCCCGGCTTATGCTGAACAGTGCGCTCGTTTGTTGCGCCCGGGCGGCACCTTGGTGGGCTTATTATTCGAAACCGACTTTGGCGATTCGCCGGAGCCTCCATTTGGTGGCACCAGGGAAGAATATCGAGCGTACTTCGATCCATATTTCAATTTTGCGCATTTCGAAACGGCTTATAATTCGCTTCGGCCGCGGCAAGGCAGGGAATTATTCATTTGTTTGAAAAAGAAAGCTGCGGTGCGGCATAAGTAGGATAAGTGGACCACAATAGCTTGTAGTATTGCCGCTTACTTGTGCTGCAAACACGAAGTGTAAACTGGTATGCACTCGGCGCATGCTGGTGGTTGCGCTAAAGACATTGACGCTGTTTATCAACCAAGTCCAAGAAGTGCGTCTCTGCTACCTTTGACTTTCCGAACTAGCTTAGGCCGACCGGCACAAGCCAATGTGTTTGCTACACTTTCCTTCTTATGCTTGAACTCCTCGCCAACACCCTGCCGCACTTCCGCAATACCAATTCCGGCCAGTTTTTTCTGATGGCTGGCCCCTGCGTGATTGAAGGGGAAGATATGGCTCTGCGCATTGCCGAGAAAGTGCGCCACATCACCGATAAGCTTCAGATTCCTTACATCTTCAAGGGTTCTTACCGCAAAGCCAACCGCTCCCGCCTTGATTCATTCACCGGCATCGGCGACGAAAAGGCCTTGCAGATTCTAGCGAAAGTTGGCCGCGAAATAGGAGTGCCCACCGTCACCGATATTCACGAATCGGGAGAGGCGGCGCTGGCAGCGGAGTACGTGAATGTGCTGCAAATTCCGGCGTTTCTGTGCCGGCAGACTGATTTGCTGATTGCCGCCGCCGAAACAGGCAAAGTGGTAAACATCAAGAAAGGACAGTTTCTAAACGGGGAAGCCATGCAGTTCGCCGTCGATAAAGTGCGGCAGTCCGGCAACCAACACGTCATCCTCACCGACCGGGGCAACTCGTTTGGCTATTCCGACCTCGTGGTAGATTTTCGCAATTTGCCCGCCATGCGCGACTTTGGGGTGCCCGTGGTGATGGATGTGACGCATTCTTTGCAGCGTCCCAATCAAAGTAGCGGCGTCACCGGCGGCCAGCCAGCCCTTATCGAGACTATTGCCAAAGCGGCTATTGCCGTCGGAGCTGATGGTCTGTTCATTGAAACGCACCCCACACCAGCCACCGCCAAATCGGACGGAGCCAACATGCTGGCCTTGGATAAGCTGGAAGAGTTGCTGGTGAAACTCACGCGGATACGCGAGGCAGTAAAGTAACGCCAAGTTGGAGCTTCGCTTGGTGTTACTTCATGCCGATAATTGCTTCACCCGGTTTAGCATCTTATCTAGCACGTTGTTGAAGCGCAACCGGAAGTGCTGCCGAGGTTGGTTGCGACGGAAGAATACCAGGCCAACAAAAAACAGGTCAATGGTTAAGCGAACTTCTGGATGCTGACGAATCGTGTTCCAGGCACGTTCCATTTCAGCGGACCAATGAATGTCGTCGAGCACGAATACGCTCTGCTCCGTGCGATGAGCTACGCACAAATTGAAATAGCGCAGAGTTGGCTCGTAGCGGTGGTTGCCGTCGAAGAAGGCGAAGTCGAGGGGGACGTTTAGAGCGGCCAGGGCAGGAGCAAGGGTTTGGTCGAGGTTGCCTTCAATCAGCTCGATGTTGCGCAGGTGCAGGGCCCGAAACGTTTCGCGGGCTATTTGCGCCGTGTTGGGGCAGCCTTCGAAAGTAAGCACGCGGCTGCGCGAATCAGCAGCCGCTAGGTAAGCTGTGGTGAGGCCGAGGGAGGTGCCCAACTCCAGAATAGTTCGAGGCCTGAAATAATTGACCAGCCGAAAAAGCAATTGTGCCAGCTTGGAGGGCTTCGCAGCAGTACGGGCTATGTCGCCCACCCGGCGCTGCCGGCCCGCACCCGTGTGCGAACCAGCCCCAAAGTCGCGGACTTCTATGAACTGCTGGCTTTGTAGCAACTCGCGCCGCCGGGCTTCAATGTCGTTGAAAGCCGAAAACTGCCCGTCGTGCTGAATAATTTGGTTGTACAGCTCAAAAACAAACGGGGAATGCAGCCCATGCGCATTCCCCGAGCGAAAAAAAAATTGAACGTAGCGAAAAGCCTGGAAAAGCAAGTTGCTAAAGGGTTGAATGGCTGAATGGTTAACTAGCTGGTCGTTCAACGAAAAAGCAGAACGACCAGCTAGTTAACCATTCAGCCATTCAACTCTTCATTGAAATTAATTCAGGCGGTAAGGCACGACAAGGGTGAACTCCGGAATTTCCACCGTGAAAACACTTCCATCAGCTAAGCGCTCCATTTCGTAGGTGCCGCGCATCTTGCCTAACCCAGATTTTAGGTTGCAGCCCGATACATACTGGTGTGCCTCACCGGGCTCCAAGACGGGCTGCTGACCTACTACGCCTTCGCCCTCCACCTCGCGTACTACGCCGTTGGCGTCGTAGATATACCAGTGGCGCCGTAGCAGCTTCACGGTGTACTCACCATTGTTGCGAATATCAATTTTATAGGCAAACACGTAGTGTTCCTGGCCGGGGCTCGAATAGTCGGGCAAATAGTTCGTCGTGACGCTCACGGTAACGCCCTGCGTGGTGGTCGTATTCATGATTACTGTGCGGTGTGGGTGAGACTAACAGCCGAGGCCGGAAATTGGTTTATGTACGCAGCCGGAGCTAACCATGGTCCGCTCAATCCGCAATATTTCTTTCCAACGTATGAATGTAAAGATAGAAGAGAGTTGGCGCAAGGTATTACAGCCAGAATTTGAGAAACCATATTTTCAACATTTAATTGCTTTTGTGCGGGGCGAGTATGCTACGGCTACGGTGTACCCGCCAGGGCCACAAATTTTTCACGCCTTTGATGCCTGTCCGTTTGAGGCATTGAAGGTGGTAATTCTTGGCCAAGACCCCTACCACGGTAAAGGCCAAGCACATGGCTTAAGTTTTTCAGTGGCGGAAGACAAACGCACGCCTCCATCTCTGCAAAATATTTTCAAGGAGTTGCAGGATGATTTGCCAGGTACGCCGCCGGCTCCCAATGGCAACCTCGACCGATGGGCGCAACAAGGCGTTTTGCTGCTCAATGCCACGCTTACCGTGCGCGCGGCCGAGCCTGGCAGCCACCAAAAGAAAGGCTGGGAGCAGTTCACTGATGCCGTCATTCAAACCATTTCCGAGCAAAAGCAAAACGCCGTCTTTATTTTGTGGGGAGCTTATGCTCAAAAGAAAGCCGAGCTTATCGATGAGCGCAAACACCTCGTTCTTAAAGCCGCGCACCCTTCCCCTTATGCTGCCGACCGCGGATTTTTCGGCTCTCGTCCCTTCAGCAAAACCAACGCTTACCTTCAAGAGCATGACCTGAAGCCTATTGTTTGGTAAGGTTCTGCCTTCAGAAAGAGTAAGCACTTTCTGAAGGCGATGAAAACTCTGCCGCCAACTTCAATAAAAAGGGCTTGCCATTTGGCAAGCCCTTTTTATTGAAGCTAATTGCTGAAAGCCATAGGCTAGTGGATGGTGTTGAAGAGGCGGCTCCAACGGATCTTGTGGAAGAAATCGGCGTATGGATCAACCGACATCCAGATCAGAACGGCTTTGCCGACGATGTGGTCTTCAGGAACAAAGCCCCAGTAGCGCGAGTCAAGCGAGTCGTGGCGGTTGTCGCCCATCATGAAGTAGTAGTTCTGCTTGAAGGTGTAGCTCTTCATCGGTTGACCATTCTGAGTCAACACACCATTCACCATCGTCACCCCCTCATTGTGCTCGTACCGCATAATGATTTTCTGGTAGATAGGCGTATTCTGCGGCGTGAGCTGTACTGTTTGTCCTTCTTTGGGCAGTTGTAGCGGTCCGTAGTTGTCTTTGTTCCAGTTGTTGATGGGCTGCGGCGTGCTCTGCGGATAATCCGGATTGTTGGGAAAAACATCGGGTTCTGCCTGACCGGGCGTGGCTTTGTCTTGCACCACCGCCTTTACATACGGCTGCTTGCGGAAAAAATCCGCCGTGGCCGACGTAGCATCAATCATGAAGGTAGGCTCCTGCATTCCGTAGAGAGGCTCCGGCTGGCCATCCGGGCGGTTGAAGTTGGTGACGCCTTGCAACTGAAACGCCTTTTTTAGGTCGTCGTTGGGCTGGGGTACTTGCAGGAAATAGCGGTTTTGGCTTTGTGGTGGATTCACCATTGGCTTGCCATTGATGAACACCTGCGTATCCTTGATTTCCAACACGTCACCGGCAATAGCCACGCAACGCTTGATGTAGTTGGTGCGCAAGTCGGCGGGGTGCTGGCTCTCGAAAGGCACGTTGAACACCACCACGTCGCCGCTTTTCACCTCCGAGAAGCCCGGCAGGCGGTAGCTCGGTAGCTGTATGGCGTCGGAGTAGCTTTTGAGGCCAGTACCCCAAAGGGTTTGGTGCGTGAGCGGAATTTGCAGCGGCGTTTGGGGAGTACGCGGTCCGTAATGCAGCTTGCTCACAAAGAGATAGTCGCCTACCAGCAGCGAATCTTCCATCGAAGGCGTCGGGATAGTATAGGCCTCAAAAGTAGCCCAACGAATAAGGGTGGCGGCCACTACGGCAAACAGGATGGCATCCCCCCATTCCCGAAAGAAGCTTTTCTTTTTTTCGATAGGCTTAGGCGTGGAAGCCGCTTTCATGCGTTGTTCCCAGGACTGTTGTACGGCCATAGCAAGAATGAAAAATCAGGTAGAGCCCAGCTAGGCCAGGCAGTAAGTTAAAGTCGGAATATCCGAAGAAATTAGGGGTGTATGGCTATGTATTTAAACGTTGACCGACTTGCACTTCACAAATAGGTCGTAATAACCAATCAGTTAACAGTTCAACCAGCCAGCCGTTCAAATACCCAATAAATCCTTCATGCCAAATACGCCTTGGTGCCCGGGCAGCCACTCGGCCGCCAATAAGGCGCCGTCCACAAATCCGTCACGGGTATGGGCCTCGTGCTTGAGTTCCAAGGTATCGGCTTCGGAAGTGTACGTCACAATGTGGGTGCCCACCACTGAGCCGGTCCTCTCGCTGAGCACCGCCAGCTCATTGGAAGTTTGCGCAGCCTCGTTGCGCCAGGTGGTTTTGCTCGGAAAATGGCGCAGAATAGCTTCTGCCGCCGTGAGGGCCGTGCCGCTAGGCTGGTCTACCTTCTGGGTATGATGAATCTCGCGTACCTGCACATCGTACCCACCAAACTGATGCATTTTGGTGGAGATATATTCGTTGAAGTGAAAGAACAGGTTCACGCCCACGCTGTAATTGGAGGCATAAAACAGAGAGCCATCATTGGTCTGGCACAGTTTTACAGCCTCCTGAAAATGGTGGAGCCAGCCCGTAGAGCCACACACCACGGGCAATCCTTGGCGCAAACAAGCTTGCACGTTGGCAAAGGCAGCATCGGGGTGCGTAAATTCTATGGCTACATCGGCAGTAGTAGTATCGAAGTCGGCAATGCTGGCTTCGGGGTAAACAGGGTCGATGACACCAACAATTTGGTGGCCCCGCGCCACAGCGCGGGCCTCGATAGCGCGGCCCATTTTGCCGTAGCCAATCAACAGAAGCTTCATTTCGTGAGGTACTAGGTTCTGGTTGCTGCTTTCCAGTTGTCGTGCCAAGAGACTAGTCGAATAGCAACTAGAAATCAGCAGCGAGCAACCAGAAGCTCATTTAAATGTGAGAGTGAGGCCGATACCCGGCGTGACAGCCGCCGTAGGCATGCGCAGCATTGTCGGCTCCCAACGCAAACTCAAATCGTCGCTGATGTCGAAGTCGCGCAGATGAGCATCCACCACGGCATCGAGTATTTGCACTCCATAAGCCAGGGCAACATACGCTATAAACACGTCACGCTGCCGCCGGTAATCGTTGATGCCTCGCTGAATTTGGGAATTGTTATACTCTCTAGTAAGCTCATTAGTATCCGGAATGCCATTATTACGATTATCCTTCGCCTTTACAAAGGTCTTATACCGATATTGATAGAATAGCTCGCCATAAAGAGTGCCACCCACAGCGCCGTATACTAACGGTAATTTCCACCAACGTCGGTTATATATCTGTCCGGCGCCCGGCAGCAGCGCCGAGAGCAGACCAGCTTTGGAGGGCTTAGTCATCTTTAAGCCGAATAGTGTAGCCGTGCGGCGCACCGAGTCGGGTACTACCGGTGTGTTTACCTGCGCCGAATCTGGCCCCGCCGTAACGACCGTGGTGCGGGCGGGCGGGGTGGTTTGGGCACGTACTTGCTGCGCTAGTGGCAGAGCCAATAGGAGAAGCGTAGCAGCCAGGTGTCGGAAGCAGAATAGGAGTTTCATAATGGGGAGCCAAGGCGAGTCAACGAAAACCGAATCGATAACGCTGACGGATGAAGGCTAGTCTGTTGAAATGCAGCTCGATGTTGATATCTCACTTTCAATCGCCAAGCACTTAGGCGGGTTGCAGGATATGGAGAATACGCTGCATGTCTTCCACCGAGTCGAAAGCAATTTTGATTTCGCCACGGCCTTGCGGGCCGGGTTTCACCATTACCCGGCTTCCAAACCGCTCGGTCAGGTGGCGTTCGGTGCGGCGCAGTTCTGCTACTGGTACTTGTCCGGCCACTTCTTGCGCAGGTTTGGTGGCTGCTGCTCCTGATTTCTCCACTGGGTTCAGGCCGGCCCGCACCAACTGCTCTACGCGTCGCACCGATAGTTCTTCGGCTAGGATGCGGTGAAATAATGCGAGTTGCTGCTCGGGGTTCTCGATGTTGATGAGAGCCCGGGCATGGCCCATGCTGATGGCCGTGTCGCGCAAGCCAATCTGGATATCGGGCGGAAGCTTAAGCAGGCGCAGATAGTTGGTGACAGTCGAGCGATTTTTGCCGACCCGGTCGCCGAGTTCTTCCTGCTTGAGGTTACACTCACTTACCAGCCGCTGGTAGCTCAGCGCAATTTCAATGGCGTTGAGGTTTTCGCGCTGGATGTTCTCGATGAGGGCCATTTCCAGCATTTGCTGGTCATCAGCCTTCCGAATATAAGCCGGAATGGTATCGAGGCCCGCAATTTTGGAAGCCTGCAAACGACGCTCTCCGCTGATGAGCTGGTAAGCGTTAGTGCCCGTTTGGCGGACCGTTACGGGCTGAATAATGCCCTGAATCTTGATGCTTTCGGCCAACTCATGCAGCGCATCTTGGTCGAAGTGGGTGCGCGGCTGGTAGGGATTGGCCTCAATCTGGCCCACTGGAATCAGCCCAACCGAATTCATAGGATGCGGCACGAGGCCTACCCGGTCGCCCTTTTTCTCGTAGCTACCCTCAATTAAGGCGTTCAGGCCGCGGCCTAGACCACCGACTTTGCGCTTCACTGCCGGGGCGGACGGCGTAGCTGGAATAGCTCTCTCTTCTTGCTTGTCTGACATACCTACAATCGGCTTTTTCGCAATGGCGCGGGAAAAGCAGGATCCAAAAATACACAAACGCCTGGGAAGGCTAGATAATTTTGTTCCACGATCAGTAAATAATCGTGGAACACTCCAGGTAAGAGCCAGGGAAGAGCAGGATAGGGAAGCGCGAGGGCTATTCGGCTTTTTTAGCTTCTGGAGTTGCAGGCACTAAAACAAAAACGGCCAGCAGATTTCTGCTAGCCGCTCGCATTATGCTTGTTCTCTCTAAGCGGCCGCGTCCTCAGCAGCTTCAGAGGTGCCAGCGGCTTCCACATTCTTCTCCACAATTTCGCGAGCCAAGTTGAGGTAGCTGATGCTGCCTTTGCTTTCGGCGTCGTGCAGAATAACTGGGATGCCGAAGCTTGGCGACTCGCTTAGCTTCACGTTGCGCGGGATGATGGTATCGAAAACGAGTTGCTGGAAGTGCAGCTTCACTTCTTCTACTACCTGATTGCTAAGGCGCAGACGTACATCATACATCGTAAGCAAGATGCCCTCGATTTCGAGGTCGGTGTTCAGGCGGCTCTGAATGATTTTTACGGTGTTCAGCAGCTTGCCCAGGCCTTCAAGAGCGAAATATTCGCACTGCACCGGGATGATAACGGAGTGCGCGGCCGTGAGGGCGTTTACCGTAATCAAACCCAAGCTTGGCGAGCAGTCGATGATGATGAAGTCGTACTGATCGGCTAGAGGGCGCAGGGCGTCCTTCATCTTCTCCTCCCGGTTGGGCAGATTGATCATCTCCACTTCCGCCCCCACCAAATCGATGTGGGAGGGCATGAGGTCGAGGTGGGGCAGTACGTTGGTATGCAGCACGATGTCCTGGGCGTTGATGCCGTCCACCATGCACTCGTAGATGCTGTTTTCGATGTCCTTGGGGTCGAAGCCGACGCCAGAAGTAGCGTTAGCCTGCGGGTCGGCGTCCACGAGGAGCGTCCGGTACTCCAAAGCCGCCAGACTGGCCGCCAAGTTGATAGCCGAAGTGGTTTTGCCCACCCCGCCTTTCTGATTGGCTACCGCAATGATTTTTCCCATGAGGGGGCTTGATTAAGGGCTAAATAGCTGAATGGTTGAATTGCTATCTTAGGAAGTGGCGAGTTCTGCGACGGCCCTTGGTGGAGCCGGCAACCATCTAACAAGTAAGCTATTCAGCCATTAAACTTACAAATTAATGGTTTCACCAATTTTAAGAAGCAGCAGTTCTTTGCCAGCTTGCGTGGCTTTTTGCTTGGCAACTTCCTGATCGATAGTGATGGGCGGGAAGGTATCGTAGTGCATCCCAATAATCTTGCTTGCGCCAGTCCAGTTGGCGGCTATCAGCGCGTCGTCGATGCCCATCGTGAAGTTGTCGCCGATAGGCAGCAGGGCAAAGTCGAGCTTGTGTAGCTCGCCGATAAGCTTCATGTCGTAGGTGAGGGCGGTGTCGCCGGCATAGTAAAAGGTTTTGCCTTCGGCTTCCACCACAAAACCAGCGGCTACACCACCGTAGGAGCCGTCGGGCATGGAGCTGGAATGCAAAGCGGCCACCATTTTCACCGTGCCAAAAGGCAGCGACACTTTACCACCGATGTTCATGGCGTAGTTGGCTTTGAGGCCTTTTTGACCAAACCAACCCACTACCTCCGCCATGCCTACTACTTCGGCCCCCGTGCGCTTGCCAATAGCTTCGGCATCGGCTACGTGGTCGGCGTGGCCGTGGCTGAGCAGAATGAACTGGGCGTCAATCTGGTCGATGGCAACGTCTTTGGCTAGCGGGTTCGGACTGATGAAGGGGTCGAAAAGCACTTTGCTGCCGCCGGTTTCGAGAAGGAAGCAGGAGTGACCGTAGTACGTAAGTTGCATAAGGAGAAGAAAGTGGCTGGCCAGACGTGAAACGCAACAGCCAGACAGGGTACCTTTGTTGCAAATATACGTGATTCCGCCTTTCCCATGCTCCCGATTTCGCGCCTGGTTTACTGTTCCGCTTTCTTGTTACTGGTGCTACTGACCGGCTGCCAGGGCCCTGCACCAGCTACGGAGACTCGGCGGGTGTTCCGCTACAATCAGCCCGAATCCCTCTCTTCCCTCGACCCGGCTTTCGCCCGCAACCAAGCCAACACTTGGGCTACTACGCAGCTCTACAATGGGTTGGTGGAGTTAGATGACAGCCTCAAGCCCGGTCCTTCCGTGGCGCGCCGCTACGAAATCAGCGCCGACGGCCGTCGCTATACGTTCATGCTCAGGTCTGATGTGCGCTTTCACGATTCCGATGTATTTCCCGGTGGCAAAGGCCGGCGCGTAACGGCCCAGGACTTTGTTTATAGCTTCACGCGGCTGCTCGATGGGGCTACAGCCAGCCCCGGCGGCTGGATATTCCGGGGCAAGGTGCTGGAAAATGCCAAGAGCGAGCCTTCGGATACTGCTTTTGTGGCCGTGAATGATTCCACGTTACGCATCCATTTAAAGGAACCTTTCATTCCGTTCTTGGGAATGCTGACGATGCCTTACGCCTACGTGGTGCCGCGCGAGGCGGTGCAGCGCTACGGCAAGGACTTCCGGGAGCACCCGGTAGGCACGGGGCCGTTCCTGTTCAAGGAGTGGGACGAAGGCAACGCCATTATTTACCACCGCAACCCGACCTACTGGAAACGCGACGCTCAAGGCCAGCGCCTGCCCTACGTTGATGCGGTGCAAATCAGCTTTATTCAGGACCGCAAAACCGAGTTTCTGACGTTTCAGCAAGGTAAGCTAGACTTCATCAGCGGCATCCGCTCCGGTTCGCGCGACCTAATTTTATATCCGGATGGGTCGGTACGCGAAGATTTCAAGGGTAAGTTTCGCTTACAGAAAGTACCGTACCTGAATACCGAGTACATCGGCATGCAGCAGGACCTCACCAATCTGCGCGGCGACAACGCCGAAACCGGCCGTGCCCTGCGCGACAAGCGGGTGCGGCAGGCGCTGAACTACGCCCTCAACAAGCCCGAGTTTCTGGCCTACTTCATCAACAACATTGGGCTGCCGGGCAATTCGGGTTTCGTGCCGGCTTCCCTGCCGTCTTTCAGCGCCAAGCTGGTGCCGGGCTACACCTACCAGCCCGACAAAGCCCGCCAACTGCTGCGTGAGGCCGGTTACGGGCCGAACAAGCCGTTGCGCCTGCGCCTAAGCACGGTAGCCGAAAGCAAGGAATACTGCGAGTACTACCAGAAGAAATGGGCCGAAGTAGGCGTGCAAGTGGAGATAGACGTCAACCAAGGGGCCGCCCACGGCGAACTAATCGACAATGGCCGCGCCGCCTTTTTCACTCGCAGCTGGCTCGGCGATTATCCCGACGCGGAAAATTATCTGGCTCTTTTCTATAGCCCCAACTTCGCGCCCGCTGGTCCCAACAAAACCCACTTCAAAAACGCCGCCTACGACCAACTCTACGAAAAGGCGAGGCTCGAGCAAAACCTAGAAAAGCGCTACGACCTCTACCGGCAAATGGACCGCATGGTGGTAGCAGAATGCCCAGTTATTGCCGTGTATTATGATGAAGTGGTGCGCCTCACGCAAAACAACGTGCAAGGCCTCACCCCAAACCCCATGAACCAGCTGGTATTAGAGCGGGTACGCAAGGACTAGCTTTTGGAGAGGGGCTAGGGGTGAGGTCCCCCCGGCACACAGGATGCTACAGGATGCGCAGGCGCCGCACGCTGTCTACGTTCGATGACGCTATCCAGTACGAGGCTGGTTTAGAAACCCATTTCATCCGCGTATGAACCGCAACTACATTTTGGTGCTGTGTGGCTTTATCTTGCTGTCCTTTACTACTATGCTTCAGGCAGCTGAACCGGAACCAGCTTGGGTCAAAGAGACGGGCGCCAAATCTTTTCCGACCAAAAAACAGGTTTTCAACGTGAAGTCGTACGGCGCGAAGAGCGACGGAAGCACACTTTGCACGCGCGCCATTCAGGCGGCTATTGAGGCTTGTGCAGCCAAAGGCGGCGGTTCGGTGACGTTCGAGCCGGGGGTTTATCTTACGGGTTCAGTGTTCCTCAAGAAAGGCGTCAACCTGATTATCGGGAAGGGAGTGGAGCTGAAAGGCAGTCAGGATATCAAGGACTATCCGGAGATAGACACCCGTATTGCTGGTATTGAAATGAAGTGGCCGGCGGCGCTACTCAATTGCCTTGGCCAGGATAATGCGGCCATTACGGGTGAGGGCATTGTGAATGCGCAGGGCAAGCCGTTTTGGAATTTCTACTGGAATCTGCGCCGGGAATACGAGCCCAAGGGCTTGCGCTGGATTGTAGACTACGATGCCAAACGGCCGCGTACCGTGCTTATTTCCGAGTCGTCCAACATCACGCTGAAGAACCTAACCTTGCAACAGGCCGGGTTCTGGACGGTGCAAATTCTTTATTCCCGGCAGGTAACCGTGGACGGCATTATTGTGCGCAACAACATCGACGGGCACGGGCCCAGCACCGATGGCATCGATGTGGATTCCTCGTCCTACGTGCTGATACAGAACTGCGATATTGATTGCAACGACGACGATTTCTGTTTGAAAGCGGGCCGGGATTGGGACGGACTACGCGTGAACCGCCCCACGGAGTACGTAGTGATTCGGAACTGCGTGGCGCGGGCCGGCGGCGGGCTGCTTACGCTCGGCAGCGAAACGTCGGGCAGCATCCGGCATGTGTTTGCCACGCATCTGACGGCTAATGGCACCGGCAATGGCATGAACATCAAATCGGCCACCACCCGCGGGGGCACGGTGGAGGATGTGCACTTTCAAAACATCACTATGAACGGGGTTGGCAATGTATTGCAGGTGACCTTGAACTGGAATCCGAGCTACAGCTACTCGAAGCTGCCGGAAGCCTACACCGAAGCCAGCCTGCCCGCACACTGGAAAAAGATGCTAACCAAAGTAGAGCCAGTTGAAAAAGGCATTCCGCATTTTAATTCCATCTACCTCTCCGACATCGTAGCCAAGGATGCCAAGCGGGCAATCTATGCCGTTGGCTTGCCCGAGTCGCTCTTAACCAACTTTCAGTTCAAGAACATTCAAATAGAGGGCGCTGCTGCCGGCAGTATTGCCTATTCCCGCGGCTGGCACTTCGAAAACGTCAGCATCAAAACAAAAGACGCTTCCACGCTGAAGGTAGAGAATTCAACTGGTATGGAAACCGTGAAATAGCTACCGCTCGTTGGAGGCACCAAGGCTGTTAGTTATCTGCTTTTCGATGTAATCGAAGAGGTTTTTCAAGTCCGCGGGCACACCTTCTTCGGCGGTTACGGTTTTGGCCGGGCCACCAACTGGGCTGATGGTGAGACTGGTGGCCGGCAGGTCGCTAGCGCCTAAGGTGTAGCGCTCGGGCAACTCCGTGAAGTGCAGGACCCGGGCTTCGTCCAGAATCGTTTTAACAGTGGCAACTGGCAATTGCAGTTCCCGCTTGCCTTCTACCGGGGCATATTGGAACCCTTCGTAGCGCATGCGGCCATCGGCGTAGATACGGGCTTCGTAGTGCGGGCAGCGGCCAAAGCAGGGCGTTTTGCGGAAGACAATAACCGGAGCGGCTTCGGTTGCTGGCTTGCTGGCAGCAGTATTGCCCTTTGCTTTTTGCTTGGTAGCGGCCTTCGCGGCCTTAGGTGCTTGTTGGGCCTGCGAGGCGCAGCCAGTAAGTGAGGCAACTAACAGGAGGAAAGGCAGAAGACGCATCGGATACACGGAAAAAGGATTGCCGAGCAAGTTTCAAAAAACGGACCGGATTCCGCCTTTCAACTAAAAGCCCTGCCGTCAGTTGACGGCAGGGCTTTTGGTTGGTTAAGCTGCTGTGCTGTTACGAGCGGCGCGTTGGCTTTTTGGGCTTCGGCTCCACCGAGGCCGAGGTGCCTTCGTCGCCTTTGCGGGTTTGGGCGTCGCGCTCCTGGGCAGTCCGCATGGCATCCTGGAGGCGGGCCGAGAAGCCGCCGGGCTTTTTGTCTTTGTTTTTGACTTTGTTGGCGTCGAGTTGCGCCCGAATCTTGGTGTCGTCTACCAAGCGACGGGTAAGAGCCTGCTGGCCAAGCGTTACCACGTTGGAAACGAGGTAGTACCAAGTCAAACCAGCCGCAAAGCTGTTCAGCACGAACATGAAGACCACCGGCATCAGGTAGCTATAGAACTTCATCGGGCCCTGCATGGCGGCCGGGTTCATCTGATTGCTCTGCCAGGTCATCACCAGCGTTGAAATGGTCATGAAAACCGTGAACAAGCTGATATGGCTACCCAGAAACGGTATCTCGAACGGCAGCCGAATGGGGGAGTCGTAGGTGCTCAGGTCTTTGGCCCACAGGAACGGCTCTTGCCGCAGCTCAATAGCGTTGGGGAAAAACTGGAACATGGCAAACAGAATCGGGATGGTGAGCAGCGTGGGTACGCAACCGCTAAGCGGACTTACTCCGAAAGCGGAGTAAAGCTTCATGGTTTCCTGCTGCGCCTTCATCTGGTCGTCGCCAGCCTTTTCCTTGATGGCGTCGATTTCCGGCTTTAGCACTTTCATGCGGGCCTGCGACACGTAAGTTTTGTAGGTCAGCGGCCAGGTCACGAGCTTGATTAACACCACAAGCAGCGCGATGATGATGCCGTAGCTGGAAATGAACTTCTCCAACACGTGGAACACCGGCAGAATCACGAACTGGTTCACCCAGCGGAACACGCCCCAACCCAAGTACACGTTGCGGTCGAAGCCAGGCGCTACTTCCTTCAGCATGCTGAACGAGTTGGGCCCGAAGAAATAACGGAAGCTGGCCTTGCCCTGCTGCGCATCAGCGGCCGGAATGCTGAGCGTCGAACTCAGCGTCTTGATAAACGTGCTATCCGCCACGTCAACCGTCGACACAAACTTGCCGTTCGGGAACTGGTTGTTGGCAATAATACCCGCCACGAAGAAGTCGTGCTTGTGGGCTGCCCACTTCAACGGCTCGGTGATACTTACTTCCTCAGGCTTTTCCGAGGCCTCGGCCAAAGAACCGTGGTCGTCGTTGGCGAGGTAATGGTTGATGGTGGTATGGTTGCGGTTCTGCTTGAGGTCCTGCTCGGTCTGGCGCACCCGGTCCACGAAGGTGAACGTGAGCGGCTCCTGCGACATAGCCTGTTGCAAACCCGTAAAGCGCAAATCGTACGCTATTTCATACGTGTTGTCGAACAGAGTATACACCTGCTCGATCTGGCCGCCGGCCACGCTGGCCACGAAGCTCAAGCGCTGGCCTTTTTTGTCGCCTTCCGTTACCGGCTGCGGCGCGCTAGGCTGGAAATACAAGTCCGATAAGCGGACCGTCTGGCCGCCAACCGTGCGGAAACGAGTGTCAATTTGCGCACTCTGCGCATCAAAAAGGTCTAGCGGTTTGCCGAAGAACGTTTTGTACTTGCTGAGGCGCACGGCCTCCGGGCGGCCACCTTTCGACGAAAAGGTGACGGTGAGGTTATCGTTCTGCAATTGCACCTGCTGTGCGGTGCCCGTAGCGGCGCCGGCAAAAGCGCCCAACGTGCGGGCAGCGGCTGCCGAATCGAGCGGAGCAGCGGGGGCAGTAGGAGTGGTAGTACCCGGCTTAGCGCTGGCGGCAGTGGTAGGCTTGTCGGCCGGTTTCTCTTTGGGCGGTTCGGGCTTGAAGAAATACAGGTAGACGAGAAGCAAGGCCGCAATTAGAAATAGGCCGGTTGCTGAATTTTTGTCCATTCAGGTAAAAATGAGGGCACTAGAGAGTGTGAAGTACTGGCGTCCCCTTCAAAAATCCGGCGACGCTACCGCAAAGGTCGGACTTGTCAGGCGAATATTTGCGAGTCGGCGTTTTTGTCAGGCAAAATCCAGAAAAAGAACATCATGCTGAGCGCAGGCGCAGCCGGAGTTGAGGCATCTTGCGTGCTGATGGTGTAGCGCTATAAACACTACCACACTAGCGAGATACCTCGACTCCGGCTGCGCCTGCGCTCAGCATGACGTTCCTGATGTCTCACCTCAAACCTTCCGGTGCTGGATAGCGGCTTTCACGAACCGCACAAACAAAGGGTGCGGATTTTGGACGGTACTTTTCAGCTCGGGGTGAAACTGCCCGGCCACAAACCACGGGTGGTTAGGGAGTTCCACCACTTCCACTAGCCCAGTGGCCGGGTTGATGCCCGAAGGCACCATGCCCGCATCCTCGAATTGCTTCAGGAACTCGTTGTTGAATTCGTAGCGGTGGCGGTGCCGCTCGCTGATGTGGTTGCGGCCGTAAGCTTTGGCGGCTTTCGAGCCGCGGCGCAACTCGCAGTCGTAGGCCCCGAGGCGCATGGTGCCCCCTTTTTGGGTGATGTTTTTCTGCTCTTCCATCATGGCAATGACGGGAGCCGACGTCTGGGGGTCCATTTCCGTGGAGGAAGCTTCCTTCATACCCAGCACATTGCGCGCAAATTCCACCACGGCCACCTGCATGCCCAAGCAAATACCGAAAAACGGAATGTTGTTTTCGCGCACGTGCTTCACGGCCAGAATCTTGCCTTCAAACCCCCGTTCTCCGAAGCCTGGGGCTACCAGCACGCCATCAACGCCGTGCAGCAACTGCGCGATGTTGTCTTCGTTGATGTGGTCGGATTGAATGCTGCGCACGGTCACCTTGCACTCGTTTTGGGCGCCGGCGTGCACGAAGGCTTCATTGATGGATTTGTAGGCATCGGGCAGCTCCACGTACTTCCCAACCAGCGCAATCGTAACTTCCTCGGTCGGGTTTTTGAGGCGTCCCAAGAAGTCTTTCCACACCTCCAGATCGGGCTGCTGGGTGCCGCCGGTTAGCTTTAAGCGCTTGATTACCCGCTCATCGAGTTGCTCTTTCAGCATCAAGAGGGGCACGGAGTAGATGCTGTCAGCATCCAGGCTCTCGATGACGGAATTGATTTTGACGTTGCAGAACAGCGCAATCTTACGGCGCATTTCGGCCGGAATCGGGTATTCGGAGCGGCACACCAAGATGTCGGGTTGCAGGCCCGCTTCGCGCAAGTCGCGCACGGAGTGTTGAGTGGGCTTGGTTTTCAACTCGCCGGCCGCCTTCAGGTAGGGCAGCAACGTGAGGTGAATAACCAGCGAATCATTCGGGGGCAGTTCCCACCGCAGTTGGCGCACAGCTTCCACAAAAGGTAAGCTCTCGATGTCGCCGATGCAGCCGCCTATCTCGGTGATAACTACATCGAACCGGTCGTCTTCGCCGAGCAGCAGCATGCGCCGCTTGATTTCGTCGGTGATGTGCGGCACTACTTGCACCGTCTTGCCGAGGTAGGCGCCTTCGCGCTCCTTGCTGATGACGTGGTTGTAGATGCGGCCCGTCGTGACGTTGTTGGCCTGCGAGGTCGGCACGTTCAGAAACCGTTCGTAGTGGCCGAGGTCGAGGTCGGTTTCGGCCCCGTCATCGGTTACATAACATTCGCCGTGCTCGTAGGGGTTGAGCGTACCGGGGTCGATGTTGATGTAAGGGTCAAACTTCTGGATGGTGACACGGAAGCCGCGGGCTTGCAGCAGCTTAGCTAGAGAGGCCGAAATAATGCCTTTACCTAACGAGGAAGTCACTCCACCGGTGACGAAAATGTACTTGGCCGTTGCAGCCGTGGGGGTAGGGGTTCGGTCTGGCATAACGGGAAACAAAGTTAGCGGATATATCCGGGGCAGCCCACGAAACTTTGTGCTACGCGCGAGAATGAGCTACCGCTTTGCCTCTTTCGCCAAATTCCTGCTCGCATTCCACTACAAATAGCTAAGCCACGATCAGCACACAAGCTCCTCTCAATCGAGAGGAGCTTGTGTGCTGATCGTAGCCTAATCTTACTTCGTTATGCCTGCTTCGGCTCGGGGCCACGAAATACGTCGGTGCCTTGCACTGGCGTAAGTTTCACGGGTTTTCCTTCGCGGGCTGACTGATAGATGGCCTCCATAATGCGGTGGTCCTGCAACCCTTCCTCACCGGGGGTGTGCGGAGGCTTGTCGTTCATGACACATTCGGAAAAGTGGTCCATCTCGGCGGCAAATTGGTTTTTTGGCGAGATGGTTATTTGGTTCTGCATTTTGGCCGGTCCTTCGGCGTGCGACGTTTGCAGCCTCTGGCCGGTGTAGGCGTAGGCGTTGTCGAGGTGCATCCAGCCTCGTTCGGTGTTCACGCGGTAGAAGCGCGAGTCGTGGGTGTTGTAATGCGTGATACTGTCGACGGTGATGCCACCGGGGAAGCGCATCTGCCACGACATGGCCTCTTCAATTTCCTTGAACAGCGGATTGCCCGGCGTGCTATACGAGTAAGCAAACACCTCCGTAGGCTCGGTGCCGAGCAGGAAACGGCTGGTATTCAGGCAGTAGAGGCCAATATCGGGTAAGGCGCCGCCACCCGCCAAGTCCTTTTTGTGGCGCCAGTGCTCGGGGTTGGCCGAGCTTTGGCTGTTTTGCGCTTGGATGTATTTGGTCTTGCCAAACTTGTTGTCGCGAATCATGTCGCGCACCAGCCGGTTGTAGGGCTCGTACTGAATCCGGTAAGCCACCATCAGCTTTTTGTTGGCCTTTTTGCAGGCGTCAATCATAAGCTGGCACTCGGCGGCGGAATTAGCCATGGGCTTCTCGCACAGAATATGTTTGCCGGCTTGCGCGCCCCGTACCGTGTATTCGGCGTGCATGGAGTTAGGCAATACAATGTAAATAACCTGCACCTCCGGGTTGTCCTTGAGCTTGTCGTAGTTTTCGTAGCTGTAGCAGCTTTCAGGCTTGATGCCGTACTGCTGCGCCACCTTCTTCAGCTTTTCCGGCGAGCCGCTCACTAGTGCCACGGGCTTCGACTTTTTACACTCGCCGAAAGCCGGCAGCAACTCTTCCAGCGTGAGATGCCCTAGGCCTACCAGAGCGTAACCCACTCGCTTATCGGGCGGCAGCGGGGTGGGCGTGGGTCCCGACTCCGGGTCCACGTTGGATTTCCAAGCTTCTAGCTCGATGGGTTTGTCTAGTTCACTAGGCACCTTGGCCGGAGGCGAAACGGCTTCCGACGAAGGCACTTTTTGCCCATCGGAAGCGGTGTAGATAGTAGACGCATCGACCTCTGAAGCTGGGGTGCCAGTGGTAGGAACGGCGGCTACTGCCTTGCCGGTGCCATCCGATTGACAGCTAGCCAGCGTGCCAGCAGCTACTCCTACCGCCAGCCCGCGGCCCGCTAAGGATAAGAACTCTTTGCGTGATACTTCCTGGCCAGCATGGCGCAGCACAGTGTTGAGTAGTTCGTTGGTGAAGGACATAGAAAGCAAAAGCTAAAGGATCGACATACCATAGCATACTCCTAGCTGCAAGTGAGGTTGCGGTACGGCGGGCATCGAGTCGGAATTGCCATTATATTATAGGTCAGCACAATAGCCTGCTCTGGTGCGCGCGTAACTGTCGGTAACCTTTGGGTATTCGTATGCCTGGCAAAAGGATGGTTCCACTTACGCTTCGCTTAGGATAACCGTATTCGGCCAGATAGGGCTCTGACCTTGTTTGGACACGGATAGGAAGTGAATTCGGGGCTGGGAAATTACGGCGTGGAAGAAAGTTGAAAAGTGCGGTGCTTTTGCTGATGTTGCGGGACTTTTGCCTGTTAATGTCTTAGATGTCGGTTTTTCTGATTGTTGGTCGTGCCCTGTTGGTGGACGTGTTGTTGAATGTACTTGGGTTGCCAGCGCGGGCGCAAGTGGCACCGGCCCCCGCAGCTCCCGCAAGTTTCGTGAACCCGCCGTGGTTAACGCAACTGCTCCAAGATTCGCCGGTGTTGCGGCAGCACAATGTGGGCGTGTGTGTTACAGATGCGGCTACCGGAGCCAAGGTTTATGAGTTGAATGCCGACAAGTACTTCACGCCGGCCAGCATCATGAAACTGTTCAGTTTGTACACGGGCCTGCACATGCTCTCCGACTCGTTGCCTAGCCTGCGCTACGTGGTGCGCCACGACTCCCTGATCTTTTGGGGCACCGGCGACCCTACCTTGCTGCACGGCGACGTACCGAGCCGCCGAGCCCTGGATTTCTTGCGCACCCGCCCCGAAAAGCTGTTCTACGCCGAAATCCCCAACGTAACTGCCTATGGCCCCGGCTGGACTTGGGACGACTACAACTACTACTACCAACCCGAAAGAGGCCCCTTCCCCGTCTACGGCCACACGGTGCGCTTCTACGCCACTGCCAGCCAGCCCCGGCCCCGCGTATACCCGCGCTTCTTCCGGCCACTAACCGAAGCCGTTCCCGCTGGTACGCCCAACCCCACCGACGACCACGTGCGCCGCCCAGAGCTAGAAAACCGGTTTGCTTTCTTCCCCATCACCAAAAAATGGGTGGACGAAACGCCCTTCCGCACCAGCCCGAGTCTGCTGCTGCAACTGCTGCAAGACACCCTACACCGGCCCGTGTTACCTATGCCGTTTCGCCTGCGTTCCCAAGATAGCGTACGGGTGCTCAACGGGTTACCCGTAGACTCGCTGTACCGCCGCATGTTGCAGGTAAGCGACAATTTTCTGGCCGAGCAGCTCTTGCTTATGTGCTCCAGCCGCTTAGGACAAGACTCGCTGAGCACCAGCCGTCCCATTCGGGTTATGCAGACCCTGTTTCTGGCCAACCTGCCCGATGCGCCCCACTGGGTGGACGGCTCGGGCCTTTCGCGCCTCAACCTCGTTACGCCCCGCACCATGGTGGCGCTCTTGCTGAAACTCCACCAGGAGGTGCCCGAAAAGCGCCTGTTGAGCTTGCTGGCCACTGGTGGGGGCCATGGCACCCTCCGCCGCGTGTACCGCGACCCACGCGGCCCGTGGCTGTGGGGCAAAACCGGTACGCTCACCAACAATCACAACCTGGTAGGCTACCTGCGCACCCGCTCGGGCCGGCTGCTGGCCGACAGCTTTATGAACAACAACCACGGAGTGGAAACAAGCGAGGAACCGAAAGAGACAGAGGGGGTCCTGACCCACGAACGGGAGCGGCTGTAGCTTCATCCTAACGACGCTGGACATCGTATTTTCCCCGTCAACTCTCGCCATGCAGCCCATCATCAAAACCCGCCACAAAGCTGAAGAAACACAGCGCCGCTACTACTGGAGCCTGCCGCCGTACGAGCAGTTGGTGCCGGCCATAAAACTTAACCGTCAGGCACAGGCTATCTACGCTGCCAACCCGGCCAATTTGCCCCTGGAATCTACTTTCGCTGATGGAAGACGAGTACTTAAATCTGCTACGCCTATTCCACTAGAGAGCGTTGAGTAGGTGGTAGGCGGGTATGCCTCTGATTCTAAGGTGATATTGGTAAGTCCACTAACAACTTCGTGGGGTTCAGCCATAGACAATTCGACTAACTGCTTGCTTCCGGCTTCTTGACAATAGCACAGTAATGATATTCTACGCGCAATGTATTTTGCCCCTGATACTCTAGCAGCTGTAGCGCTTATTCGTCATAATTGACACGCTACCGACGCTTGCGCCGATGCCTGGCCATTTTCCTGCGAGCTTTTCCGAAGAGATACGCTCTAATCAATGACAACGCAATAATGAAACCACCAAAGGAGTACAGCATTTGAGGAGAGCCGCTTTGCCGATTGGAGCGCTTATCAGCATAACTGAACTCTTTAACTCCATTATATTCCATCAATAAGCCACAGATAATAAAAAAGCACCCTGCAAGGATACTCAGGACGTAGCCATTACTCAGAAGTTTTTTCAGATTTACAGTAACGGTAGAAAGCATCACTTATCCCTTAGTACAGCACCCGAAACTTAATCGTGTGCTCCACTTTGCGCAGTTCCCCGATTACTTCTTGCTCGTACTGCTTGTCGATGTCGGTTATCACGTAACCGATGTGCTCGTTGGTTTTCAGGTACTGACCGAGGATGTTGACGTGGTGAGCGGCCAGCACGTTGTTGATGCGGGCCAGCACGCCGGGCACGTTGTGGTGAATGTGGATGAGGCGATGCGCCTGCTGCACGGGCAGCTGAATGTTGGGAAAATTGACACTCTGCTGCGTGTTGCCGGTGTTTACGTACTGCATGATGCGCTCCGGCACGAACTCGGCAATGTTGCGTTGGGCCTCGGCCGTGCTACCGCCGATGTGGGGCGTGAGCAGCACGTTGGGCAGGCCGCGTAGCTCGCTCTCGAAGCTCTCTTGGTTGGTTTTGGGCTCGTAGGGAAACACATCCACGGCGGCACCGCCGAGGTGGCCGGAGCGGAGCACATCGGCCAGTGCCGCCAGGTCCACGATGTGGCCGCGGCTGTTGTTGAGCAGCAGTGCGCCGGGCTTCATCATGGCCAGCTCGGTGGCCCCAACGAGGTTAGTGTTTTCCTTGCGGCCATCTACATGCAACGTCACCACATCGGCTTGGCGCAGCAACTCTTCCAGCGTGCGGCACTTCACGGCGTTGCCAAGTTGCAGCTTTTCGGTTACGTCATAGTACACCACTTTCATTCCAACGGCCTCAGCTACCACCGACAACTGACTGCCGATATTGCCATAGCCTACAATGCCGAGCGTTTTGCCTCGGATTTCAAACGAGCCCTTCGCCGACTTGTCCCACTCGCCGCGGTGCATCTTGGGGTTTTTGTCGGGGATGCGGCGGGCCAGCATGATAATTTCGCCTAGCGCCAACTCCACTACCGAGCGGGTGTTGCTGAACGGGGCGTTGAACACGGCAACCCCACGTTTCATGCAGCCGGTTAAGTCAATCTGGTTGGTGCCGATGCAGAACGCGCCCACCGCAATCAGGCGGTTGGCGGCTTCCAGCACGCGGGGCGTGACGTTGGTTTTGCTGCGGATACCCAAGATGCTGACGCCTTCGATGTGCTGCACTAACTCGTCCTCGTCGAGGCCCCCAGGAATGGTTTCCACTTGGTAGCCTTCCTGGCGGAACAGTTCGGCGGCCCGGACATCGGGGTTTTCGAGTAGCAACACGCGGATGCGGTTTTTGGGATAGGAGAGGGTCATGGGAAGCTTGTTCTGATAAAGAAATTCGTCGAAGGAAGGCAGCACTTCGTCGGCGCGGGCCACCACGGCGTCGCGGGTCACGTTTTCAGTGAAGGCGTAGAAGCGGTTGGCCAGGCCGGCTTCCCGGATCTGGTAGTCGGTGTAGCCGTCACCGAGCACGTACACATCACCAGTGAGGTCGAGCTGGCGGAGCTGCTCGATTTTGCCCCCGTCGCGGCTGAGGATGTTGTTGGCGTCGAAGCCGTTGATGCTGCCGTCGGTGGCGTAGGTGAACGTGTTGGCCAGCACGAAATCGGCGGCAATACCATACTCAGCCACTACGGGCTCGATGAACTCCCGGAAGCCGCTGCTCACGATGTACACCCGCCCCCGAAACTGCTCGAAAAAGCTGCGGTTGCGCGCTATGCTCTCCGAGACCTTGCCTTTGAGCCGTTCCACCAGCGGCGCCAGATGCCGCTGATGCGCGGGCAGTAGAGCCAAACGCTGCTTCAACGATTCCGAGAAATTCAGCTCTCCGCTCATGCCCCGATCAGTAAGGGCACGAATGGCGCCGACTACTTTCTCTCGGTCCGGGTGGCCTTCCAGGGCAATATCCGCTAGTTCGTCGAGGCCTTCTACCTGCGTGAACGTACTGTCGAAGTCGATGATGAGGTACGGAAGCGGCGGTTGTGGTTCGGGCATAGTGAAGGCAAGGTAGGATAGATTCCCTTGTCTGTCACAGATGAAAAATCATTTTCAAGCAGAAAAATGCTTGTTATTAGCTGAAATCAAACCTCATAGAACTCCAGCGGTAGCCCGTCGGGGTCCTGAATGAACGTGAAGCGCCGGCCGGTAAACTCATCGACGCGGATAGGCTCCGAGGCGACGCCGTGAGCATCTAATCCGCGCACGGTGGCATCTAAGTTAGGTACGGCGAAGGCCAGGTGGCGCAACCCAGCGGCTTCGGGGTGGCTGGGGCGGGGCGGCGGCTCGGGAAAGGAAAACAACTCAATCACATATTGCCCCTGCAAGGCCAGATCTAGCTTCCACGACTGCCGCTCGGCGCGGTGCACTTCCCGAATAATCTCCAGGCCCAAAACTTCGGTGTAAAACCGCTTGGACACTGCGTATTCCCGGCAAATGATGGCGATGTGATGAACGTGGAGTAGGCCAAGCATACGTGGTTGGGGCGATGGTGAAAGGTGTCAGCAGGCAGATAATGTTTGCAAGAGCAGTTGCAAGCGCCCGTGAAGTTAGGCAAGACAAACAGGCTATGCCCCTAGGCCAGCTTGGGGTAGCTACGGTTCCTAGGTGAAGGTAAGCCCGGCCAACCTCCGCCGCATCAATTTCAGGCCGTATCAGTACACCCGTGTAAACGACAAGAATCAACTACACAAGTATGGCACGGCGGCAGGAGAAAGATTTTGTGTTGAAATCAGTAACGATTCAGGACACCGATGAGAACGGCGTGGAGACCTTGGCCATGCAAACCAACGCTGGCCTGATTACGGCCCGCTTGCATCCGGCCGGACCTGGTGCCGCCGCTGTAATCTGGGTTGGCGGGTCCGGCGGCGGACTCGATGGACCAGCGTGGGGCATGTATCCGCGGCTGGCCGGACAGCTGGCCGCGCAGGGTATTGCCTCGTTGCGCCTGCACTACCGCAAACCCAACTACCTCGAAGACTGTGTGGTCGATACCTTGCTTGGCGTGCAGTATTTAGTGCAGCAGCGCGGCTACGGAGCTACTGCGTTGGTAGGTCATTCGTTTGGCGGCGCCGTAGTAGTGAGTGCCGGAGCCCTCAGCCACGAGGTAGTGGCCGTGGTAGCCATGAGCAGCCAAACCTACGGCACCGACTTAGCGCCGTGCGTTAGTCCGCGGCCCCTGCTGGTGCTGCACGGCACGGCCGACGAAATCTTATCGGACGCATGCTCCCGAAACATATACGAGCGGGCGTTGGAGCCGAAGGAAATTTTGCTCTACCCCGGTTGCCGGCACGGGCTGGATGAATGCCGGGACCAAGTAGATGCCGATGTGGTTGGCTGGCTGGGCAAGCAACTATCCGCAGCTGCTACCGCCGCGGAGCAGCTATAGCTGGCGGGCTGCTACGCTAGTCGTTTGGCGGTACTGGCTACCAGCCAATTATCGTTCTGGCACACGGTGCACCGGGCGGTGCCACGCGTCAGCTCTTGCACGTGGCCGCACAGGGTGCAAGCATGCAGGCCCTCTGTCTTGACTTGACGGGGCGGGTGCATCAGGCCCTCGGGCAAGATAGGCAGGCCTGGCCGAACGTCTTGGTCTTCGAAAAAGAAAGCGCTAAAGTTGCCAGTGGCCTCCACGTAGACCCGGCGCACCTGGCCGAGGTGCTCCACTTGCTGCTGCCGTAGCTCGCCAAACAATTCTTTGTGGGTGAGCTTCTGCTTATTGAAGTTGGAAAGATTAATCTCACCATTTTCTATTAGAAGCACCGGTGTCCCTTCCAGCCAATCGCTGAAGGCGGGGTATTTTTCGGTGAGACGATTAAACGCCAAATAAAGGCCCGAAACCATCACGAACACTACCAGTACGTGCAGCATGGGCACGTCGTCGTAGAACATGGCGTCGCCAGCGGCCGAGCCCAAGGCCAGAATAATGCTTAGCTCGAAGATGGACAGTTGTCGCACGCCGCGCCGCCCGGTTACGCGCAATGCACCGATCACCAGCAGGTACGTTATCAGGCAGCGCAGGGCTATTTCCAGCAGATAGAGGGGGGGCGCGTTATCAGATAGAAAAAATCTATTCCAATCGAAGGGTTCAACAGGGGCTGCGAGAAGCATACGTAGTCAGGCCAGAAAGTGAAAAGCGCGAAGGCGCAGGGTTTCCTAACGCAACAAGTTGCTGTTCAGTTAGGCAATCTGTAAACTAGGCTGTGATACTGGCGGTTACCAGACGGCTTTTCTACAACTCGACCATAGGCAAAATCATATGCTGCGTGGTGACCGTGAAGCCTTGAGCAACCCAAAACTGTTGCGCCGCTGGGTTGGCTATGGCTACCTGCAATTCAAGGTGGTCGGCGCCCTGAACGGCGAGCCAGGCTTTGGCTGAATTGAAAAGGGCCCGGCCCATACCTTGCCGGCGGTGCGATTCTTCGACAATGGTTTCGGCAATGTAGCCGCGGCGGTGAAAGTGCATGCCCCGGCTCCCGATCTGGTAGGTGGCTACCAGCAAACCGGCCAATCCGCCCGGCTTTTCCACCACAAAAATGCGGGTGTACGACTCGTAGAGCCGGTCGCGCAGCAGGCGTCTTAGTTCCGCTTTGGCGGCCCGGTGGTAGCCAAAGACGGGGTGGTAGGCTTGGTGCATTTCCATCAGTTCGCACCACAGCCGGTACAGCTCGTCGAGGTCGTGGGAAGTAGCTTCGCGGATGATCATACAAGGTGGAGCAAGGACGGGCCTTGAGTAGGCAAACAAGTGAAAGTAGGGCGGCAAATGCTAGTTCGCAAACTGGCATGTGTGTCGTGCCAGCTCCAAATGAAACGGAAACTGTATTTTTCGTGAAAAGAGCAGGCGCGTAACTATTCACGGCTGGCCAGAATCCCGTGGTCATGCTACTGCCGTTGACCCGATGAAGGGCACAGTGCCCACTACGCCAGAGTTGCATTGAAAACGCCAGTACCCGAATCGAGTACTGGCGTTGAAAGAATGGGCATGACCGTTGAAACTAGCCGCAGCTAATCAGGGGAAAGGTTAGGCGCTAGCTTTAGCTAATTCTTGCAAATCCTCGGCGCTCAGCGTCAGTTCCGTGGCGCGTAGCAATTCCGTTACCTGTTCGGGGCTGGTGGCACTGGCAATGGGTGCGGTAAGACCGGGCTGCGCTATAATCCAGGCTAAAGCTACTTGGGCGGGTGTGGCTTGCTGGCGGGCGGCTACCGCGTCGAGGGCGCGCAGAATGGTAAGGCCTTTTTCGTTGAGGTATTTTTGGCCGACTCCCCCGCCGCGGGCGCTTTTCTGAAGGTCGGCTTTCGTGCGGTATTTGCCGGTGAGAAAGCCTGCTGCCAAGCCGTAGTAAGGAATCACGCCAATGTGGTGTTCCTGGAGCAGGGGCAACAGTTGCTGCTCGAATTCAAGCCGGTCGTAGAGGTTATAGAGCGGTTGCAGCGACTCGTAGCGCGGGAAGTTATGGGCGGCGCTAGCCGTTATTGATTCGCGCAGGCGCTCGGCCGTGAAGTTGGAAGCCCCAATCGCGCGGACTTTTCCTTCTTTCACTAGCTGCGCATACGCTTCCAGCGTTTCCTCGACGGGCACCGTTGGGTCGTCTTTGTGCGACTGATAAAGGTCGATATAGTCGGTTTGGAGGCGTTTGAGGGAGTGTTCCACGGCGCGCAGAATGTAGCTTTTGGCCAGGCCTTTGTTTTCGGGATTCACTTCCCAGCCTACTTTGGTGGCAAGTACCACGTCGTTGCGGCGCCCGCGCTGCTTGAGCCACTTGCCGATAATCGTTTCCGATTCGCCGCCCTGGTGGCCCGGCACCCACACCGAGTAGCCATCGGCAGTGTCAATGGCGTTGCCGCCCCCTGCCACAAAAGCGTCCAAAATCTTGAAGGAAGCAGCTTCGTCGGCCGTCCAGCCGAAGACGTTGCCGCCCAGCATGAGCGGCGCAATATGAAGGCCCGAGCGGCCTAGTTCTCGTTGTTGCATACTGAATAGAATGAAGTAAGCTACTCACCAGAGTGGCCAGAACACGCTATCAAACTGCAAATACGGCATTGGGTTATGGTAAATTCGGAAATAAATAGCCCTGAAAGCAGGCAGCCAGTATTTGGCTGTTTGCTTTCAGGGCTGCGCCTTACCTGAAATTCAAAGAAATTGAACTGCTAACTGAAGCGGATGTACTTATGGCTTGCGGTCCTCGCGCCGGACAATAACGGTGTGCTCTAGCGGCAGATCCAGGTGAAGCAGATAAGGTTCGAGGCAGCGCTGATTGGTGAACGTGCGGAAGAAATCGAGTTCCGGGCACGTCTGTTCCATCCATAGTTCACAATAAAAGGTGCCCATGTGATAGAGATTTATGCTATAGTTGCCTTCCGGCCGACCGGCCAGGTAAGTTCCGTTGCTGAATAAGTAGCCGCATTGCTCCTCAGCCGGTAACGTAAGAAATTCGTGGTGAGTCAGTTTCATGGTCGCGAGATTTGGAGTGCCCAATCGTTGTTGCATTCTTCGTACCATATAGCAACAATGCCATAACCTATCATTAAACCAAGCAGCTAATTCTTTTTAATCAAGCAGTTAGGCCACGGAGTTAATTTCGCTCTTCGCACAGTTTTTGTTCCAAATTGAGAGGAAATCTATTTTTGGGATTCCCAATATGAGCTGGCCTTAGGCGTCTGTTCTTGAAGCTCGTCCGCAAACAAGAACATCTGATTCCGTAAAAAATTAGGCCAAGCCAACCAAAGAAGTAGGTGGAAGGAGCGCTTTGGCAGTAAGCAAGAATAGCCGCCGCTCTTTTAACTTGCTGCGCCTTCAGGCCTTACCTTATGCAGCTTCTCGTTCTAATTTCCCTGCTCCTAGTGCGCCTGGGAACAGCGCCCGCGCCGATTATAGTGGAGCGAAATTTCCAACAGTATTTCAGCCGGTACGGTGTGCAGGGTTCGTTTTTGCTTTATGATGAGCAGGCCGGCCGCTTCACCGCCTATGACCTGAAACGGTGCCGCCAAGGTTTTTTGCCGGCCTCTACCTTCAAGATTCCCAACACCCTTATCGGCTTGGAAACAGGCATAATCAAGGACACCAGCCAGGTGATGAAGTGGGACGGCCAGAAGCGCAGCTTTCCGCAGTGGAACGAAGACATGACGTTGGCCCGCGCTCTGCGCGTTTCGTGCGTGCCGTGCTACCAGCAGATAGCCCGCCGCGTGGGCGCCAAACGCTACAATCAGAAGCTGCCGAAGCTGCAATTCGGGCAAATGCGAGTCACGGAAGCCACCGTTGACAGCTTCTGGCTCACCGGTTCTTCGCGCATCACGCAGTTCGAGCAAATCGATTTTTTGCGCCGTCTGCACGCCAACCGCCTGCCCGCCACGCGGGCGCATCAGCAGATAACCAAGGCCCTACTGCAACTTAGCCGCACGCCTAGCTACCGCCTCTACGGCAAAACCGGCTGGACTGGTCGGGCGGTTGGCATTGCCACCCCCGTCGATAATGGCTGGTTTGTAGGCTGGCTGGAGCGTACGGATGGCCGCACGTTTTACTTTGCCCTCAACGCCGAGCCCCAACCCGGCCGCACCGTCGCCGACACCAAGTTCGTGGCTGGCCGCCGCGCTATTACCGAGGAAATATTAGCAGAGCTGAACCTGCTGTAGAAGTTACCTTACACCCGTTCCAGCACCCGCCAGCCGTGCGGCAAAACCGGCAGTTCCGACCCGGCGTGCAGCTCTAATTTTTCACCACTGAACACGTCGTAATAAATGCCGCTAGCTTCCGCTGGTAGCGTAAGTTGCTGAGGAGTAGGCGCTATGTTGATGGCGGCAAGCACGGCTGCTTCCTCATGGCGGCGGACGAAGGCGTACACATCGGGGACAGTAGGCAGGCGCTCGAAGTAACTTTCTAAGATGCCATTGTGCAAGGCAGGGTGGCGCTTGTTGAGTTGCAGGAGCTTGGTGTAGAACTCCTGAAGCGGATAGTCTTGCCACTCTATCGGGTCGCGGTCGAAGAAAGCCAACCGCTTTTGCAGCGCCGCTTCCTGGCCGCTGTAAACGAGCGGCATCCCCGGCAATAGGGCAGTCAGAACCGCGAAGGGTAGGGCGTTGGCGCCGAGGCGCTCGTACTCGGTGCCGTCCCAACTGTTCACGTCGTGGTTGCTGGTGAAGTGCATCAGGTACACACTAGGCGGGTATTTAACCCGTTCGGCGGCCAGGTACACGTCGATGTCGTGGAGCGGCTGCTTGTCTTCGGCAATGTGGTCGAGCAGGTAGTGCAGGCGCAACCCAAACGTCATGTCGAAGGCTCGTTCGAGCAGGCGGGTGTTGCCGTTGAATTCCTCCCAACTCAGGCCGCCCGAGGGATACAGCTCGTCCCATTCGGCCAGCATGAAAACGGGTTTCACTTGGTCTAGCTCTTGGCGGGCGGCATCCCAAAAATCGGTGGGTACCAGGCCGGCCACGTCGCAGCGGTAGCCATCGATGTCGGCCTCGCGCACCCAATACAGCAGCGCGTCGGTCATGTAGCAGCGCAGGGCCGGCTGGTGGTAGTCGAGGTCGATGACGTCGTGCCAGTCGGGAATGGGCGGCACGAAATTGCCGGTTGCGTCGCGGGTGTACCATTCCGGATGCTCCGCCACCAGCGGATTGTCCCAGGCGGTATGGTTGGCCACCCAATCAAGCAGCACATAAAGGCCTAGGGCGTGCGCCGCTTGCACGAGGTGGCGCAAATCATCGAGCGTGCCGAACTCCGGGTTCACGCCGTAGTAGTCCTGCACCGCGTACTGGCTGCCCAACGTGCCCTTGCGGTGGACGACGCCAATCGGGTGAATCGGCATCAGCCAGATAATGCCCACGCCCATATCCGCCAGCCGTGGCAAGTGTGCTTCAAAAGCTTGAAATGTGCCCTCTGGCGTGTACTGACGCACATTCACCTCGTAGATGCTAGCGTGTGCCGCCCACGCCGGGTGCTGTACTTGAAATAGATGCGAGTCGGGATGCAGAGCAAAATTAGGCACAGGGTGGAAGCTTTTTTCGAGGGAAGTAAAACAGCGTACGGCTACGCTGGAAGGTTGCTATCGTTTGGCTTGCCGCTCTAGCGTTCCAGCATCAAAACCGGATAACATCGGTGTCGATGGGCGTGTAGCCTAGTTGGCGGCTCATGCTCAGCAACTGGCCTTTGTGATGAAACTCGTGCGTGAGGGCATGCGTGAACAGCGCCAGCGGTGTGAGCGTCAATGGCTCGGGGCGGCTAGGAACCACAAACTGGGTTGCCGCTTGCCACTGCTCCCCGACCTGCGTACAGTAAACAACTACCAACTGATCAACCTCCTGAAAAAGTTGACGCACTGCCTCCACACCAGGAGTAGCAATTGGGTCGAAGGAGGAGCGAGGTTGGCCCTGCGCCACAACACCCAGCCAGTGCTGATAGGCGTTGGCGACGTGCACCAGCAAGTCGCGCAGGCTGCTGTTGTTGAAGGCCGGCACGGGAGCAGTGAAGTCGGTTGGTGTTAGCGTGGCGCAATAGTCGAGCAGCGCGGCGCGGGCGCTTTGCACCAAAGCATACTGAGCGAGAAGGAGGCCGACCATTAAGTGAGTGAAAATAGAGGTGGCTGTTTTACGCTGGAAGTAGCAACATATAACGAGCATCATGCTGAAAAGGAACGTCCTGCTGCGCTGGTCGAAGCATCTCGCCCGTGTAATAAACCCTGACGCTTGTGCAACGATTCAAGTGAGATGCTTCGACCAGCGCAGTAGGACGTACGGGGTAAACAATGTCAGCAACGATGGTAGTACCACCCTCAACCCACGTTGCTTAAAGCGCGGAATTGGTCTGAGGAACTAGCGTGCTAGCCTTGTAATTCTAGTAGGGTATCTTACGCAATGAGGGCTGTAGACAAATAGTAGCGTAAGATTTAAGCCTTTGCTTTTACTTCTGCCGGGCGGCCCAGGCGTCCATTTTTCGTTCGAGCACGGCCAGGGGCATGCTGCCACCGGCCAGTACTTCATCGTGGAAGGCGCGCAGGTCGAACTTGGAGCCTAGCTGTTTGGCGTATCGGTCGCGCAGTTCGCGCAGCTTGAGGGCACCGGTTTTGTAGGCCAAGGCTTGGCCGGGAATGGCCATGTAGCGCTCAATTTCGGCGGTGGCGCCTTGTTCGCTGATGGGTTCGTTGTCTGTCATGTACTTGATGGCTTGTTCGCGGGTCATGTTTTTGGCGTGCATGCCCACGTCCACCACCAGGCGGATGGCGCGGTGGATTTCATCGCCCAGCGCCCCAATTTTCTGGTACGGGTCCTGGTACAGGCCTAGTTCCGGCCCCAGACTCTCGCAATACAGTGCCCAGCCCTCGCTGAATGCAGGATACGAGGCAAAGCGGCGGAATTTAGGTAAGCTGGTGTTTTCCTGCTGCAACGACAACTGGTAGTGGTGTCCCGGAATGGCCTCGTGCGCAAACAACGACTCCATGCACGAGGTGGTGTTGAACGTGGTGGCATCGAGAATGGGCACGTAAAAAATACCCGGCCGCGAACCGTCGGGCGTGCCGCGGTTGTACTCGGCTGAGGCCGTGGCGGCCCGGAAGGCTTCGGTTTGCCGAATCTCGAACGGCGACTTCGGCGTGCGGCCAAACAGCTTGGGCAGGTTGGGCGAGATGCGGGCCTGAATGGCGCGGAAGGCGTTGAGCACGTCTTCGGGCGTTTTGTAGGGCGTGAACTTGGGCTCGGAATTCAGGTAAGTGAAAAAGGCCGGCAATTCACCCTGGAAGCCTGCTTGCTTCTTGACGGCTTCCATCTCGGCCCGAATGCGCTTCACCTCGGCAAGGCCAGTTTGGTAGATGGCGTCGGGGGCGCGGTCGGTGGTCGTCATCAGCTGCACGTTGTAGCTGTACATTTCGGCGCCGCCGGGCACGGCGGCCAGGCCGGTGCTGGTGCGGGCATTGGGCAGATACTCGGTTTGCAGGAAGTCGGCCAGCTTGCGGTAGGTAGGCACCAGCTGAGTAAGAATAGCCTGCTGGTAGGCAGCCGTAAGCCTCGTTTTGTCGGCCGCCGAAAAGCTGGCCGGCAGCCGCGTAACAGGACCGTAGAAGAGGCTCTTGGTGGCGTCAGGGGTGATTTGGGCTTGTAGTTGCGGCACCATTTTCAGCACCAGTACCCGCGGCAGCACCACCCCCGCCTTCATGCCCTGCCGAAAGTTGCTAACGGCCGAGTCGGCCCAGACCGGAAACTGCCCGACGCGCTTCAGCCAGTCGTCGTAATCTTTCACGGTTTTGAAAGGCTGCGCGCCCGTGCCGGCCCCCAACTGACCGAGCGTGTTGGGCAAGCTGTAGAACTGCGCAAACGGCATCATCCAGCTGTTTAGCTTCAGCCCGTTGAGCCGGCTTTCCATTTCGTACTGAAAAATGTCGTAGCTCACTTGGTCTTCGGCCGACAGCTTGCTTTGGTCGAACTTCTGCAACGACGCCAGGTACTGCTGGTAGAACTGTTGCTGCCGTTGCCGAAAGGCGCGGGTTTGGTCGTTGGGCAGCTGGTCGTTGTAGCGGTAGTCACCTTGGCTGGTAGCATTGAGCGGAAACAGCTTGGCGCGGTCTTCCCAGTAGGTGTCGAACAGGGTAGCCAGAGGCGCCGACGCCGTAGTGGAAGCGGATGCTATGGTTTTAGTGGCCGGCGCCGGTTTCTTAGCTGATTGGGCCGTAGATAGTCCGGCTGGCAAGCACAGAGCTGCTAGCAGGGCAAAGGAGGTTGTTTTCATCGATTATGGGCGTGCGAATGAGGGAGGCAAGCTACGCCTTTCGCGGCAACGCTCGAAAACGGCAAGCGAATTTTGTAAGTGAAAAACCCGCGTAACAACAGCACTGCCCGGGTTTACACACCAGCAAACAAGCCGCCAAGCTACCTAATCGAACAACCGCTTAGCGGCTACTCCACAATCGGGGTGATTGGAAGCTGTTTTGCTGGCGTGTATCTAGTGGGTGCTTAATACGAATGCTGCGTCGTCACCTACTCACCTAAAACCAACTTTTCTGCTGCTCTGGCAACCGCTCGTATACCCGGTAGCTGTGCGGGGTTAGGAGCATCTTTGAAGTGGAGCCCAGCCGTACGCTTTGCTCGGTAAACAACTCTCGAAAATTTCCTGACTCTAGTTCGCGCATCACCAACTCATGCGGCTTGTTGTCTAGGTTGAGGGCAACTAGCACCTCTGCGTCGTCTTTGCGCCGCACGAAGGCGTACGTGGCCGTGCTGGCATTAGCCGGTAGCCGCCCAAACTCGCTGCACGGGTCGCCGTTGCGTAGGGCTGGGTGAGTTTTCTTGAGTTGCAGAAGCTTGGTATAAAACTCTTGCAACGGGTAGTCGCTCCACGCAATGGTATCCTTGTCGAAGAAGCGCAGGCGCTTTCTCAGGGCGGCTTCCTGGCCGCTGTACACCATGGGCATGCCGGGCAGCAGGGCCGTCAGCACCGCAAAAGGCAAAGCGTTTTTACCAAGCCGCTCGTATTCGGTGCCGTCCCAGGTGTTCACGTCGTGCGAGCTGGTGAAGTTCATTAGGTAAACCTGCGCGGGGTAGCGCCGGCGCTCATCGGCCAAGTAGTTGTCGAGGTGGGCGGTGGTTTTCTGGCCTTTGCCGATGCTGTCGAGGAGCGTGTGGTGCCGCAGGCCGTAGGTCATGTCGAAGGCCTTTTCCAGCAGCTTGGTATTGGGGTCGAATTCCTGCTTGGAAATAAAAGTTGGCGGGTACAGCTCGTCCCACTCGGCCAGCATAAACACCGGCTTCACCTTTTCCAACTGTTGGCGAGTGTCGTTCCAGAAATCGGTGGGCACCAAACCCGCAACGTCGCAGCGGAAACCGTCGAAGCCCGCTTCGCGCAGCCAGAACACCATGCTTTCCGTCATGTAGCGGCGCAGGTCGGGCTTGCTGTAGTCGAGGTCGATGACGTCCTGCCAATCGGCGACGGGTGGCCGGAAGTTTCCTTGCTTGGTTTTGGTGAACCACTCCGGATGCTCCTGGGAAAGCCGACTGTCCCAGGACGTGTGGTTGGCCACCCAATCCAGAATAACGTGCATGCCCCGCTTGTGGGCTTCGTCAACGAGGTGGCGCAGGTCGGTCATGCTCCCAAACTCCGGGTTAACAGCCCGATAATCCTGGATGGAATACGGGCTACCCAAGGTGCCTTTGCGCTTGAGTTGGCCGATGGGCTGCACCGGCATCAGCCACAAAATACCCACTCCCATTTCCTGCAAACGAGGCAGGTGGGCCTCGAAAGCTTGAAACGTACCCTCCGGCGTGTACTGCCGGATATTTACCTCGTAGATGCTAGCGTTGCTGGCCCAGGCCGGGTGCCGAATGGTATAAGCCTCTGGTACTGCGGGTCCACACTCAGCGGCCGTGCCAGCGCCGTTTTGGGTGCAGGAGGTCAGCAGCGTCAGCAGGCCGCTTAGAAAGCAAACAAAGGATTTCGACATGCTGAAATATACTCCTTTGTTGTCGGCACCACCCCAACCTTCGGCAAGAGGCGTGGCGCTAAACAGGTCGGTGCGACGGGTTGGCACGGTTGGGGTCGTAGTTGATGCCCCCAAACCAATACAGCATCAGGGTGCGCGAGTAGCGCAAGCTCAGCGGCGTGAGCAGCACCGACACTACCGCTACGCTCACAATATACACCCACGTATCGGGGTCGTTGAGCAGGAAATACACGGCAAACCCTACCACCAGCATAATACCCGTCGAGAAAGCAAAGCTGATGTACATAGCACCCCAGTAGAAGCCGGGCTCCGGCTCATAGGCTTGGCCGCACACCGAACAAGCCGCGGGCATATCAGCGAACTTGGTAAGGTTGAAGGCCGAATACGTGAACAGCCGACCTTGGTGGCAGCGTGGGCAGCGTTGCTGCAACGCCGCTATCGTCGAAGAATCTGTTGCTGACATGGGATGAACACTAAAGTGTGTTTTGCTACTACCCTTACTACTACGTCTAAAAAAGGCAAAGAAGCTAGGTTTACGGTGCGAATTTAGCGCCTGGGTTAGCCCGCAAAGCCTGTAGCGCTATTCCCTGGCGCTTCACTCGTCGCCGAAATTACGTAGCCGCTTCTTGCTGGCTTCGTAGCTTAGAATGGCCGGAACGTAGAACGTAACATCGGCCAGCAGCTTGGCCAGCACAACGCCGGCCCCGAAACTGCCGAGCCAGCGGGGCAGGTAATACAGGAGCGCCGGCCTGATAAGCAAACTATCCAGCACCTCGGCCGGCCCGAACTCCACGGCCAATGCCCGCACATTGCGCCCAAAGATGCGGCGCGTGTACGGCCGGTTCTGGGCGCGGCAAGCGCGTCGCGCAGCCTGCATATCCTGTCCCAGCAGGTAACCGAAATACGCCACGTTGCCCGCCCAGGTGCCCGCCAGCGCGGCGCTCAACTCACTGTGCGTGTTGTGCAGCGCCAGCCAGGCACCCACCAACGTGGCCGCCATCGATAGCACTTCGGCGGGCAAATACCGGCGCAACCATTCCCGGATTTTCTGTTTCATGCAAGCCAGGTGCGAGACACTAGAGAAACCACTATTTTACCGTTAGCAAGAGCAAGGTAATGGCCTGCTCTATCCGGCGCGTTTTCTTGCCCTTCTTTGGTTTTATGCAGATACCGCTTACGCCTTTAGTTGTGCTCCTGTTTGCGGTTATCGCCCAGGCTGTATTTGCGGCGGCGCTGTTGGGGCTGGCCCGTGCCAACCAGTTGCCCAACCGCTTTCTGGCCCTGCTCATGCTGGCCATTGCGCTGTGGCTGCTCGACGGGTTTTTCCGGGTGGCCGACATCTACGGGCAAAATCCGAACTGGTATTTCGCCCCTATCTACTATTCGTTTGCCTTCGGACCGCTGCTTTATTTCTATGTCCGCAGCCTTATCAACCATGATTTCCAGTGGGAAGCGCACTACTGGGCACACTTCGTGCCCGTGCTGCTACAGGCGGCCCTTTACGGCTGGCTGCGCTTACAAGATTACGAAACCCGCAACTGGTTTTGGCAAAGCATTCACCGGCCCTACACGTACCGCGTCGAGTTTGTGGGCACCTGGCTTTCGCTCACCGTGTACTTGCTGCTGAGCTTGCGCCTGCTGCGCCACTACCGCCGCTGGCTGCTCGACAATTTTTCGGAAACGTCGCAGCTGCGGCTGCTGTGGCTACGCACGTTGTTGGTGCTTGTGGCGGTAGTAAGCGTGCAGTGGCTGGCGGAACTGGTGCTACGCGAGTTCTTCGGACTTTACTACCGCTACGACTACTCCACGGAACTGCTCGGCGTGGTGGTGTTCCTGATTGGAGTAGTTGGCTTGCGGCAAGCCGATATGTACGCCGTCCGCTTCGCGCCGGAAGAAGGGGAGGCCGATGCTTTAGTACCGGCGGCTGCCTCGTATGCAGCCGCGCCGGAAGCTGCTCCGCTGAAGCCCAACGGGGCAGCGCCTGCCGCACAAGCGTATGCCGTAGTCGCGCAGCGAAACACGGAAAGCGCTGCTTCCTTGCCTGGAGTTGTTGGAAACAAACTTAGCGCAGCAGCAACGGCCGCAAAACCTGCCGCTACGGCGGTAGACGCGGCCGTGGTGGCGCGTATTCGGCGGGCCCTGGAAGAAGAGCGCCTGTACTTAAACCCTACGCTCACGCTGGCCGAACTGTCGGCGCATACGGGCTTGGCGCCCCGGCTCATCTCTTTCACCGTCAACAACGGCTTCGGCCAGCCCTTCAACGATTTGGTGAATAGCTACCGGGTAGCCGAAGTAAAGCGCCGCCTTGCCACCTCCGATGCCCAGCGCCTCACCCTTCTTGGCATCGCCTTCGAAAGCGGCTTTAATTCCAAGACCACCTTCAACCGCATCTTCAAGCAGTTCACCGGCGTAGCCCCGCGAGACTTTAGAGTGAATGAGGCTGGTGGCTAGCTGTTTAGCTTGCTTGTATTAACGCTCTTCCTCAGTCACTCTAAAGGACGCCCATATCATGATATGGGGCGTCCCGGTGCTGGATCTGGGGCGTTTGGGGTGTTTTGAGCGGGCACCTTTGGGTCATACTTCAACCCGGTATGACCATGAAACTACTCCTCCTGCTAGCTGCCTTAGTGGCAACCCCCGCCGTCTCGCTGCTGGCTCAAACTACTGCTGCTGTTCCTTCAACTTGGTCGGACCACAGCCGCGTGCTGCCCGACAAGCTCCGGCAGGTGCCCGTAGGCCTCACGCTCTGGCACACGCCCAATCCTGTTTATCCACAGCCCAATCCCGAGCAGCCGGACGGCTACGTGTGGAAGCACAGTACCACGGTTCGTTCGGAAGTAGGGGAGTTGGAAGTAGTGGAATGTGGCAGCTTCATCTGGTATAACGCCGAAGGCTGGAAGGCCAATATGCGGGAAACTCCGGCGGAATTTGCCGAGCTGTTCCGCTGCCCCGGTGCACGGCTTCAAGCCAGCCAGACCTACACGTTCGAGAAAAACTACCGCTACGCCGACAGCGCCCAGCGCCTCTACGGCGGCGACGCGCTCTGGTACGTGCTGGCCAAAGACAAAACCGGCAAGCTCTACAAAGGCACCAGCCTCATCGAAACCGAAGCTACCGTGCGCTGAGCGGCACCCACATTTTTCTCGCACAGTCTGTCATCTCCTTCCAATTTCCCATGAAAACTATCCTCGCCTTCCTGCTTGTTCTGTCGCTCGCCTCTTTCCAGCCAGCGGCCACTATCTACCAAGCCAACCCGGACGCCAGTCAGCTCACTTGGACCGGCCACGCCGAAGCCGGAACTTGGGCGCCTACGGGTTCCGTACAGCTACAGCGTGGCACCTTCGAGTACGACGGTCGTACGCTGCGCAACGCCCGCTTCGAGTTCGACATGCGCACTATCAAGCAGGAAGATGCCAAGTTAGCCGAACACCTGCGCGGCACTGATTTCTTTGACGCCGAACAATATCCGACGGCCGTGTTTGTGCTGCGCGAAATGAAGGACGGTACGGCTGCCGGCCAGCTTACCCTCAAAGGCACAACCAAACCAGTGCAGTTTCCGCTGACCCTGGAGCGCCTGCCCAACGGCCAACTGCGCATCAAAGGCACCGCCACCCTCGACCGCACCCAGTTCGGCATTAATTACAATTCCAGCAGCTTTTTCCAGAACCTGGGCTCCTACGCCATTCGCAACGACTTCCAGCTTGCCTTCACTATAGTAGCGGCGAAATCGTGAAATTGTGAGCCGGTGAGATGGCCGTTCTGGTTGCGCCGACTCGCCCCAATAAATACAGCTTCACAGCAGCACCCCATCCACGGCCTGAAGGCGCTCCGGCAGCGGTGTGTCGCCAAGCAATTCGCGCAGGTCGATTTCAATGTTGCGGCAGATGGCGGACATCGGTACGTCGTTGAGGCCGTTTTCGAAGGGGTTTTCGCTGGCATCACCGACGGATTCCATGGAGAAGAAAACCCAGGAAATCAGCACGCTGAACGGCAGCGCGAGCCATACCGCGTTAGGCCCGAACTTGGCCATTTCGCCGATAAGCGCGAAAGGCAGCAGGAAAGTGAAGAGGCCGACGAAGATGGTGCTGAAATGGGCGTACTGCCGCGGGAAGGGAAAGCTCTTGATTCGCTCGGCCCCGCCTTGCTGGGCGAAGCACTCCACCACTAGCGCCGATAGTGCAGCGTGCTCGAAGGCATCGAGCAGGCCTCGGGTTTTCAAATCGGCAAGCTGCGCGGCATGGGCGTGCAGCAGCAGGTTGGGCACGTTGGTGGCCCCGCAGTCGGTGCAGGCCAGCTCGAAAGAAGGCAAGAAGGGCGCCAGCGTGGCGTGCATTTCTTCGGCTTGCCGGTGCTGCTGCTCCACCAGCTTTACGTGCAACGACCGAACCGTGGGGTCCTCCTGCCAGAGCACCCGGCGCCGGAGTTGCAGCCGCAGCGCATTCACCCAGCCTACCTGCCGCAAAATCAGCTGCCGCCGCAACCGGATGATGGCGTCTGGATTGTCGTCGTACTGCGCGCGACCCACCGTCGTGTTTACCAGCGTCGCCCACGACCGACTGGCGTTGGTGATGGCGCCCCAGATGCGCCGCGCTTCCCAGAGCCGCTCATATGAGGAGTTGTTTTTGAAGCCCACATAAAAGGCCACCGCCGTGCCAATGGTGGCTACTGGCAAGAACGGAATGGCTACGAACGTCCAGCCCAGGCCTTTGTAAACGGCCAGCACCACCACGCTCAACAGTGTGAACCACAGCAGCTCCCGCCAGCAGAAGAACAAAATAATGCGCAGGGGAAAGGTTTTGTTGGTATACATCGGGGTAGAACAAAGAGGTGAACGGTAGCCATAGTAAGGACCAGCTAAGCATCAGGCTACCGCGACTATAGGCTCCTTCTTAATCCAAGCAACAGCTCTTGGAAGCGCGACCGACTACTGGCTTATTATTATATGTTCTCAATATAGCCGGTCAACAATAATGCTTTGCAAGGTATAACGCCATCAATAGCGAGAATGAGAAGCGCATTTGTGAGCTACTATTTCCAGTAAACTCGTAAAAGCCAATGGCTATCTGAAGGCCCCCCAATGCCTTATGGGCCTCAGCGAAGCGGTTATGGCAACGCCTGCTGGCTGGGCGGCGTACAGTCGGGTAGAATTTCCTGTCACCTTCCAAACTTCCTTTCCCATGAACCATAACGACCGCATCGAAGAGACCATCCGCAGCATCTACCACACGTTCGAGCATCCTAGTGCGCATCCCGTCGATGCCGGCCTTGGCGCTATCGACAGCTGGATTGCGGCCCTCGATGGCCTCGGTGGTTCGGCTTTGATGGGCATTCAAAGCCAACTACGTACTCTCCGCACCCATGTGGAGCGCGACGACCGGCCCGCCATTGCGGCCTCGCTTCAGCAGTTGGGACAAGATACTTCCCTGGCAGCGCGCGATTTACACGGCGAAACCGGCGACCATCTGCGTCACCTGGGCCAAACGCTCATCACAGCGTCCGGCAACCTCAAGGTGTCGTAGAACAGCTGTTAAGTTTTCGATAATAAATTAATGGTGTATAAGATTTAGGCCGGTCCGGCTCCTGCGGGGAGATAGGGCCGGCCTTGTTTTTTGCACCGTAATTGAGCTAGCGCGTAGCTGACGAGCTACCAACTAGCGCGTAATATGTTTTCTTGAACTTTGTTTCAAGATTTGAAAATCAACATTGAGGAGCCGGGAGGGTAGTAGAAGTGTTCATTTCTTTTCCAACCAAACCACTTTGCTATGAGCTCTTCCACCAGTCAACTCGACGCCACACTACAAGCCCTCGATGGTGGCCTAACCGCCGCCGCACCAGCCGCCGCTGGCAACATCCAAAGCTGGATTTCCACGCTCAACGGCGCCGGCAGCCCATCCCTGAGCGCCATTGCCTCCGAGCTAGAAAACCTGCAAACCGCCATTGGTAGCGGTGATAGTGCCCAAATTGGTCAGTCGTTGAAAACGCTAGGCGAGCATACCACCAAAGCCGCCGAAAGCGCCACTCCCGACGCCAGCGCCAAGCTCCAGCAACTCGGCCAAACGCTCAGCTCGGCCGCTACCTCGCTGAAAGCGTAAGTTTGCATGCCAGCAACAGAAAAGGCTGCTCCAACAATTGGAGCAGCCTTTTCTGTTGCTGGCAGCTGTAGCTTCATTCGGCGCTGCTAAGCCTGGGGCAGCAAGGCTGCTACATAGTGGGCCGAGGAAGAAGTGCAGGCGGTAAATTAACAGAGCCACTGCGGTTTTAGTAGGGGCGCGAGACTCGACAAACCAGCTTGGAAGCACAAGCTGCGCCGTAATTGAAAATAATATGGCATGGCCAACCCTAACGTTAGGGATGCAGTAGATAAGGATTCCTCATTTTCCACCGAACCCCTTACGCTATGTCTGTTTCCCATTCTGCCAGCGCCGACCAACTCGAAGCATCCCTGCGCATTTTCCGCAGCGGCGACCTTGCCCAAGCCCTCGACCTCGCCCACAAAAACATCGATGGCTGGATCCAAATGCTCCGCGCTTCCGGCGAGACGGCCCACGCTACCATCGCCGCCGATTTAGTGCAGCTAAAAGGCTTCCTCAACGGCACCGATCCCAATCCCATCAGCGACACGCTGCAAACGTTAGCTGAGCACATCAACAGCATTGTCGATAACGCTAACCCGCGCTTCATCAACTCCCTCGACGAGCTATCCAAGGCCCTCACCGACGCGGCGCGCAACCTGCAACACCAGCGCGACTTGCAGCAGCAATAAGCTTGTAGTGGTTGAACTGAACCATTAAGCCCAACAAAACGGCCTACTTTTCCGAAGCGGAAGTAGGCCGTTTTGTTGGGCTTAATGGCTTACGTTTGGCTACTCAATAGCCCGCCGCCGTATCGTCGCCGCGGGGGTCGGCGCCGCCTTCCAGCCGCCCGTTGGGTAGCACCCGAATCACTTCAATGCGGCCCCACGGACTGCGGGAGTTTAGCTTGTAGCCCCGGGCGCGCAACGAGTCTTGAGCGGCAGGGAGCAGGGCTTTTTCTTCTACATCGATATAATCGGGGAGCCACTGGTGGTGCAGACGCGGCGCAGCCACAGCTTGTTGCGCGTTCATGCCGTAGTCGAGGGTGTTGATGATGGCTTGCATGACGCTGGTGATAATGGTGCTGCCGCCGGGAGTGCCTACTACCAAGGCCAATTTCTGATTTTTGGTGAGGATGGCGGGCGTCATTGAGGATAGCATCCGCTTGCCGGGCGCAATGGCGTTGGCTGCGCCGCCTACTAGGCCGTAGGCATTGGGCGTGCCGGGCTTGCTGCTGAAATCATCCATTTCGTTGTTTAACAGGAAGCCCGCGCCGGCCACCACCACTTTGCTGCCGTAGCCGCCGTTGAGCGTGGTGGTGCAGCTTACCGCGTTGCCGGTGGCATCCACAATGTCGTAGTGCGTAGTTTGGTCGGATTCGTAGCCGGGTAAGCCCGCGCCCGCCGCTACTTGGGCGCTGGGCGTGGCCCGGTAGGGTAGAGTGGACGCCATGCGCTGCTGGTTGTACGGCTTGTCGAGAAGCTGTGCTACCGGCACCTGGCCGAAATCCGGGTCGCCGAGGTAGGTGGCGCGGTCGGCATACACGCGGCGCTCGGCTTCCGTAATCCAGTGCGTGGCCTGCGGAGAGTGCCAACCGGCTTTGCCCAGGTCGTAGGCTTCCAGCATTTGCAGCATTTGCAGCAACGCCACGCCGCCCGAGCTAGGCGGCGGGAACGTCAGTATTTCGTAGCCATGGTACTGCCCGTGCAGGGGCGTGCGCCATTTGGGCTGATAATTAACTAAGTCTTGCTTGCTGATAAGGCCCTTGCCGCGCTGCATTTCCGCTGCAATCAGTTCGGCAGTTTGGCCGGTGTAGAATCCGGCGCGGCCCTGGTCGCGGATGCGGCCGAGGGTGCTGGCCAAGTCGGGATATTTAATGACGTCGCCAGTTTGCCAGGGGCGGGTAGCCCCGTCAGGACGCACGTAAGCTGGTGGCGTAGTGGGGTTGTACTTCAAAAAGTTTTCCCGCTGATTGTTGAGGCCGTTAACTTCCTTTTCCGTCAGCTTCAACCCTTGGGCGGCGAGGTCCACGGCGGGTTGCACCACGTCGCGCCACGGCAGCTTGCCTAGCTTTTTGTGTACGGCCTCCATACCTGCCACCGTACCCGGCACGCCCGCCGCCAGGTGGCCGAGCGTGCTTAAATCGGGTATCACATTGCCTTGCTTGTCGAGGTACATATCCCGCGTGGCGGCGGCCGGCGCGGTTTCCCGGAAATCTAGCGCGCCTTCCGTGCCGTCGGCACTACGATAAAGCAGAAAGCCACCTCCGCCAATATTACCGGCCGTAGGTAGGGCCACCGCCAAGGCAAACTGCACGGCTACTGCGGCATCGTAGGCATTGCCGCCCCGGCGCAGTATCTCGACCCCAATGCGCGTCGCCTCCGGATGCGCCGAAACCACCATGGCCTTCTCCATCACGACGGGTGTAACGGCCGGCACCGGGGCCGCTAGGCTAGCAGCGGCCCCAGACGTAATAACTGCCTCTGGGCGCTGCCCCGTGGTACAAGAGAAAACAAGCCCAGCCAGGGCCAGCGGAAGAAAATGTCGTTTCATAGAGCGAAGGTAGTTCGGGGTAGCGCGAAGCTTCGGCTTCGGCATCGGAGCAGAGCGAGTATACGATACGTCGCCATCTGGTCCTAACACCAAGGAAAAAGCTAGGTTCGAAGTAAAGCAACTGCGCTGGGTTTGCACGCTAGCGCCTGCTAAAGGAATTTTCATAAAATTGCCGCCAGGGAGCAAGTACATCCTTTTGCGCCTGGCGTTCAGCTGGCTTGTACCTTCGTATACCTTCCTATCTTACCGATTCACGCTCTTACTCCTGCTCCTATGGCCCCCGATATGCTTATTCCGGCTCTGAAAACACCCCATCTTCCCCTGGTGCAGCAAGACCCCTGGCTCATGCCTTTCGAGCCCGTATTACGCCGCCGCCTCACGCGCCTAAACCTTCGCCTCGACGAAATAAAGGATAGTTGGGGCTCTTTGAGCAAGTTTGCTTCCCTGCACCAGCACTTGGGATTGAACTACGATTCACGCAAGCGGGGTTTCTGGTACCGGGAGTGGGCGCCGGCCGCGGAAGGCTTGTCGCTTATCGGGGATTTCAATGGGTGGGACCGGTACGGCACGCCGCTTACGCGCGGGGAGGATGGCGTTTGGGAAGTATTCTTGCCCGACAGAGACTACAAAGACCGCCTCACCCACGGCAGCCGTTTCAAGGTGCACGTCCGCACGGCCAAGGGCGGCAAGGATCGGCTGCCGGCTACCTTGCACCGCACGGTTCAAGACGAGCACACCCACGACTTCGCCGGCCAGCTCTGGCGCCCCGAGAAGTCCTTCGTCTGGACCGACCAGAAGTTCCGCATCCACAACCACGTCAAGGAACCGCTGATTTACGAAGCGCACGTGGGCATGGCCACCGAGGACGAGCGAGTGGGCACCTACCGCGAGTTTGCCGATAACATCCTACCTCGTATTCAAGATGGCGGCTACAATTGCGTGCAGTTGATGGCCGTGATGGAGCACCCGTACTACGGCTCGTTTGGCTACCACGTCGCCAACTTCTTTGCGGCCAGTTCGCGCTTCGGTACCCCCGAAGACCTGAAGTATTTAATCAACGAAGCGCATCAGCGCGGCATTGCGGTGCTGCTGGACATCGTGCACTCGCACGCCGTGAAGAACGAAGCGGAGGGCCTAGCTGATTTCGACGGCGCCGGCAATCAGTATTTCCACCCCGGCCCGCGCGGCAACCATCCCGGTTGGGATTCCAAGCTCTTCGACTACGGCAAGCCCGAAGTGCAGCGCTTCCTACTTAGCAACTTGCGCTACTGGCTGGAAGAGTATCACTTCGATGGCTTCCGCTTCGATGGCGTGACGAGCATGCTCTACCAGCACCACGGCGAAGGCGTGGCCTTCAGCGGCTACGAACAGTATTTCGGGCCCGAAGCCGACGAAGATGCCATTCTGTACCTGCAACTAGCTACCACGCTGGTACACGAAATGAAGAAGGGCGCACTGCTGATTGCCGAAGATATGAGCGGCCTGCCCGGCTTGTGCCGCCCTATTGTGGAAGGCGGCGTTGGGTTCGACTACCGCCTTGGCATGGGCATTCCCGATTACTGGATCAAGCTACTCAAACACACCCGCGACGAAAACTGGAACCTGCACGACCTTTGGTACACGCTTACCAACCGCCGGGCCGGCGAGAAAACCGTCGCCTACGCCGAAAGCCACGACCAGGCCCTCGTTGGTGACAAAACCCTCTCGCACTGGCTGCTCGACAAGGCCATCTACGAGCACATGCGCAAAGACGACCCCGACCCCATAACCGACCGGGGAGTGGCCCTGCATAAACTCATCCGGCTGCTGACGCTGAGCCTCGGCGGCGAGGCCTACCTCAACTTCATCGGCAACGAGTTCGGCCACCCGGAATGGGTGGACTTCCCGCGCGAAGGCAACAATTGGAGCTACCACTTTGCCCGCCGCCAGTGGAGCCTAGCCGAAAACCAGGACCTCAAGTTTCAGCAGTTGCTGGCCTTCGACCACGCCCAACTCACGCTGGCCCGCAAAAACCATTTGCTAGCTCATCCGGCCGCGCACCAACTCAATATCGACACCGTCAATCAGGTGCTGATTTTCGAGCGGGGCCCGTTGGTGTTCGTGTTCAACTTTCACGTTTCGCGCAGCATCCCCGACTATCACTTCTTCGTGCCCAAATCCGGACGCTACCGCATTCTGCTCAACACCGACGCCCCCGAATTCGGTGGTCACAACCGCGTCGATGCCACTCTAACCTATGAAACCTTCGAAGAGGAAGGCTTGGAAAAACTTAGTCTTTACGTCACCAACCGCACCGCTTTGGTCTTGATGCGGATAGGGTAGGAGCCCTTATTCTTAAAGCAAAAAGCCCGTCGTGCTCAGCACGACGGGCTTTTTGCTTTGATTGAACTTAACTCAATTTTTTGCCGGCTTCCGCACCTTCCAGTACTTCCTGAATGCGCCGGATGCGGGCTTCGGGCTTTTTGGCGCGCTCCACCCATTGCACGTACTCGCGGCGGTGAGGGTAAGCTAGTTGATCGAATTTAGCGCGCAAGCCAGCTCGGTCGAGAGCACGGGCGAGGTCGTCGGGAACGGTGAAACCGGGTTCGTCGGTATCCAGCGTCATGGTCACGTGCACCGGCATGCCCCATGTTTTATCCACGGCGTTGCGCAACTGCTTGTTTACCGCCAGGATGTGGTGGCCGTCTTCGTCGAGGGTTAAGGGCAAACGGAACGGGAAGCCGTCGAGGGTGCCGCGCACGTGTACTGGTCCGCGCTGCCCAAATACTTCTGGCACACTGAAAGGGATGAAAAGAAACACGCCTCCGTCGCTGGGGTGCAACTCTAGTTCGGCATCGAAAACCTGTTCCTGAGAATCAGCCATAGAAAAAACGCAAAGTGTAGCGCGCAAACTCTTGCGCGCCGCAAAGGTAGCACGAGGGCTTAGCTAACCAGAGTCAAACAAAATAATTGTCTGGTTGAGTACAGTTTTTTCACCCCTACCTTATTTGCATCAAGACACTTCCCGCAGCGCCGACAAGATAGTTTCAGCAAGAAGATCGGGCTCCTGATTGGCAGCCCGGCTCAGGCGGCGCACGCGCTGCGGAGCTACATCGTGCAGCTCTATCACCCGCAAAGCCAGTTCGGCGGTGGCTGTTAGCACCAAGTCGGCGCGGCGCAGGGCAATGCGCTCTAACTCCATCACCCAACCGCGGTCAGCGGGCGTATTTCGCTCCTGAGCTAGGCTATAGACGTGCAGCACCAGCGGCTTGCCCGTAAGCTGCCGAATTTCCATGCCCGCCAGCCACGACTGCCAATCAGAAGCGTAAATCACAGAAAAGTCTTGGCTGGAAGCTAGCCGAGTAGCCAGGCGGGCGTACTGAATAACGCGAAAGTTCAGGCTGGCATCGTCGGTTGGTATTGCTTGCAAAGCAGCCGTTGCCACATCAAGAATGGATTGATGAACTGGCAACTCCGCCATCCAGCCAGTCGGGATTACTTCGGCCGGCACTCCATTGTTGGAATGAACGCTAGGTGCTTCCGTAGGCTGCGGTACCGCTTCCTCACTTGCAAACGCATAGTCATCGGATTGCGGAGCAACCTCATCGGATGCCAGATCCGCTGCTTCACCAACTGCTACCGTTCCAGCCGATACCTCGTCCGGCGCGGCAAAATCGGCGGCCGCTGAAGAGGACGACACGTTCACCTCCTCATCGGAGCGGCCTATGTAAGGCGCGGCAGGTACTCCGTTCGAACTATTTTCCTGATCGAGCGTAGCTCCGATGTAAGGCGCCACGGGCCACTGCAAGGTCTGTGACCGGTCGGATTCGTATAGGGCCTCTAGCTGCACGAGTTCCTCGGCCGTCAAATTGCCAAGGCCCGTAGTTTGTACGAGGCTGGAGAGTTGCATCGGCTCGGAGAGGCGCGGTAATAGCAGCGTTAGCTCAGCGCGCGGGGCGAGGGCCTGGAGTAGGGCAGTGGTTGGCGGTACAACTTCGGTGGACACGTTGGGCGTGTCCCAGCCTAGTAGCAATACCTTTAGTGGGGCAGTTTTCATGATCGGCGGCGAAGGAGAGCGGTAGTACCCAAAAAATGCGCTGGCAGGGCCGCTAGAGCAATTATAGGGAATGATGGTCAATGTTAGGCAAAATTCGTGGGATTCATTTTTACCTTTGCAAGCTGAACAGGACTTTTTCGGGCTTGTTCAACTCACTCTCAATTCCTGTGCTTTTTTCTTTTTATCCACATATCCTTTATGAACGAAAATAATTTCGAAGGCCAAAATTATATGGTGAACGACCTGGTCGCTAAGGCGAAACAGGACTTCTTTCCTGGTCAAGTAGTTGCCAGTCAGCAAGAAGGCACCGACTTTATCTTCCGTTGCGACAATGGTGTTCAGTTACGAATAGAGGTGATTACCGACAAGGTGCTGCGGTTTCGCTTTGCCACCGATAACGGGTTTGCCCCCGATTTCAGCTATGCTTTCCCCGAAGGCGTGCCTTCCCGGCAAGAGCCTGTTTTTTTGGAGTTTCGCGAAAAAACCGACCACTTTCGCATCACCACCGACCGCCTGATTTGTACCGTCTCGAAAGAAGGGTTGAGAACGCGCGTGCTCAACCGTTCGGGACTGGTACTGATGGAAGATGATAAAGGCTTCCACTGGGAATACGACTACGATTCCGGCAACGACATTGTGAAGATGAGCAAGCAGGTGCAAAGCGG
>NZ_CAXTBM010000007.1:0-74502 GCF_964242765.1 uncultured Hymenobacter sp. | reverse complement strand
GCCTCGGCGACAAGCCCGACAATATGAACCTGCGGGGCCGGCGCTTCACCAACTGGGGCACGGATACTTACGGCTACGTGAAGGGCACCGATCCGCTCTACAAGAATATTCCGTTCTACCTGGAATTGCAGCAGCGCATCGCGCACGGCGTCTTCTTCGACAACTCTTTTCGGGTCAACTTCGATTTTGCTGCCGAGCGCGCCGACGTCACCAGTTTCTGGGCGCAGGGCGGGGAGATGAATTATTATTTCATCTATGGCCCCTCCCTGCTCGAAGTCACGCAGGAATACACTCGCCTGACGTGCCCACCCGAAATGCCACCCCTCTGGGCCCTGGGCTACCACCAGTGCAAGTGGAGCTACTACCCCGAAAGCAACGTGAAAGCCATTGCCCAAGGCTTCCGCGACCGGCAGATTCCCTGCGATGCGCTCTACCTCGACATCGACTACATGGATGGTTACCGGTGCTTCACTTGGAGCCCGCAGCACTTTCCCGAGCCCAAGCGCATGGTGCAGGAGTTGGCGGCGGATGGGTTCAAAACCATCGTCATCATTGACCCCGGCATCAAGATTGACCCCGAGTACAGCGTTTATACCGAGGCCCTAGCCAATGATTACTTCTGCCGCCGGGCCGACGGGCCGCTCATGAAAGGCTCGGTATGGCCCGGCCTCTGCAACTTCCCCGACTACACCCGTCCCGAAGTGCGCGAATGGTGGGCGGGCCTCTTCAAAGGCTTGATTCAGGAAGACGGCGTGCGCGGGGTCTGGAACGACATGAACGAGCCAGCGGTGTTCGAAAAAGGCACGTTCCCCGATGATGTGCGCTTTCATTATGAAGGCCACCCAACTTCCCACAAGAAGGCCCACAACGTGTACGGCATGCAGATGGCCCGCGCCACAGCTGCGGGTGTCAAGCAGTTCAGCTACCCCAACCGGCCCTTCAGCATCACGCGCAGCACGTATGCGGGCGGGCAGCGCTACTCTTCGGCTTGGACCGGCGACAACATAGCCTCCTGGGAACATCTCTGGCTGGCCAACATTCAGTGCCAACGGCTTAGTATTTCCGGTTTCAGCTTTGTGGGGTCCGATATTGGGGGTTTCATCGATACGCCCGACGCGGAGCTGTATGTGCGCTGGGTGGCGCTAGGAGTGTTTCATCCTTTCTTCCGGACCCACAGTTCCGGCGACCACGGCGACCAGGAGCCATGGTCGTTTGGCGAGGAGGCTGCTAAGTTAGCCAAGAGCTTCATTGAAATGCGTTACCGGTTGCTGCCGTACATGTACACTACGTTCTGGCAATATGTGCAGCAAGGAACGCCCATACTGCGCCCACTCCCGTTCCTCGACCAGAACGACACCGAAACCTATCTGCGCATGGCTGAATTCAGCCTCGGCGACCATCTGCTGGTGTGCCCGATTACGCAGGCCGGGGTGGATGGCCGCTGGATGTACCTGCCCCGCGGCGACTGGTTTTACTACTACACCGACGAGCCCAAGAGCGGCGGGGCCGAAGTGTGGGCCACCGCTGGCCTAGATCGGATTCCGCTGTTTGTGCGCGCTGGTGCCGTAATTCCCTTCTATCCGGTGCAGCAGTATGTGGGGGAATTGGTTATCGAGGAAGTGACGCTGCACGTCTACTACAAAGCCGGCCAGCAAAGCAGCGCGCTCTACGACGACGGGGGGGAAGGCTACGGCTACCTCGAAGGTCACAGCACTACTCGTCGCTTTGGTGTGGTTGGCACGGATAAAAGCTTGGTGCTTCATCAGGTTATAGAAGGTGACTACCAGCCTAGCTTCGTGCGCTATCAAGTAGTATTGCATGGTTTGCCCTTCGGCGCTACTACCTTCCTTCTTGATGGCCAGCCCGTTGAAGTGCAAGAGGTAACGCTCGAAACAGGGCTTAAACTGCCCGGGCTGGTAATCGAAGCTGGCTTCGCAGAATTGGTTGTCGAATAGAAAAGCACGTTCACTGAAAAGCCCCGCCACAGTACAAGTGGCGGGGCTTTTCAGTGAACGTGCTTTTCGCCGGTATAAGCCGGGCCAGTATCAGAAGTTGTAGGCTACACCGCCCGAAACACCCGTCGACTTACCTAAGTTGCGGCCAGCCACATACGTGTTGACGCCTACTGTTAAACCAAAGCCTTTGGCAAGTGGCCGGAATGCACTAGCGGCCAAGCGCACATAATTTACTCGCGTAGCGGGGAAGAAGCCGGTGAAACCAGGCTGTAAAATATCGGTGCCATCCTTCTCGGAATGCTGAAAAGCAGCTAGGGCATCTATGTAGAGCTTCGGACCGGCATACCCGACTTTGGTTTCCGCTACAAAGGCATTAGGGGCGCTATTATCGCGCACGCTGTAACCAGCTTGGCCCGTAAAGAAAACACCCGACACAGTTTTGAGGTGGGCTACGCCGGAAAGCGTTGCCTTTTTTGCATGATTGCCGATGGCAATAATATAACCCAAACCTGCTTCCGATTTGTAATCACTTACTGGAGCGCTGCCACTCACCACAGCCAATATGTCCAGCACGTTGGTTCCTAATTCACGGCTTAGGACTTTGCCTTTGAGTAACACTGTCAGATCTTGCAGGCCGGCGCGCTGGTTGGTGTAGTTCTGGGCCTTTACTACCTGTTCGTTGGCGTTGCCTTTCGATTCGATGTACGGCAAGCTGACTACTGCTTCCAATTTGTCGGTGATGCCGTAGCTGCCGTACAGGTTAACAGAACTAACCCTGACTTCGTCGAAAATCGGCACTTTGTTGATCTTGGTAGGAGCCAGATACACGCTTGAGTAGCGCTCCACCGTGCCTGAAACAACCACTGAGCCGTGTCCTTTACCGGCCATGAAACCGCTAACCAAGCTCTGTGCGCTAGCAGCTGACAACCCGCCCAAACTAGAGAGCGAAAATAGAAGTAGTGAACGGTAGAATTGTTGCATAAAAGACTGATTTAGAAAACAAACATGTGGAAAGCTATCTGAAGATTATTCAAATATAATACCTTCGCATGGTTCTTTGTGATTTCAGGAATTTATCTGATCTAGTTCCGAAAATAGAGGGCTGGTTAGATTCAACTTCCTGCAAGCTAAAGCGGATTCATTTCTGCTTGCTACTCGATTTTATTTCGTAAGCTTCTTGAAACGATTTCAATTAAATAATATATAATGCTGTTTAATACAGATTTACGCATGAAAAGAAATCTACCAGGCTGGTTTGGCAGTTTATTGATTGGCACACTGCTGTTGTCAAGCTGTGAAAAGAACGAGGAAGTTGATCCAACCATTGCGAGCATTGCTGTTTCAAATCCTGATTTTCAAGTTCTAGAAGATGCCGCTATTCGAGGAGATGTAGCTGAAATTTTATCTAATAATAATCCTAATGATCCTGCTGGGAAAGGAAACTATACGGTTTTTGCACCTAACAATGCTGCCTTTGCCCGCCTAGGTCTGACTTCAGCTAGTGACTTGCTAGGTTTGCAACAGCTTTTCCTTAAGAATACGCTGTTCTTCCACGTTGCCAATGGCGCAATAGCAAGCAGTGACTTGAAAGTTGGATCAAGTACAGCATCTGCACTTGGGCCGCAACGCCGCATCATCCGCAAGGGCAACGATCTATACGTGAATGGTTCGCGTATTCTGGACACTGACCTGCAAGCCGTTAATGGAACTATTCATGTGATTGATAAAGTACTGCTCGCTACTGGTGTCAATGTAGTGCAATCGGCTCAGGCACTGCAAACCTCCACGGTCTTCACTAGCCCAGAATTGACCTTTTTGGTGGAAGCAGTTCTGTACTGCGACTTGGCTAGTACGCTCTCCACTACGCCTAACCTAACTGTATTTGCGCCTACCGACCAAGCTTTCAAAAATCTTGGTGTCGATATGGGAGTGCCACTCAACGTTCCGGCCGATATTCGTAAGCTGCCCAAGGATGTTGTAACGACAGTCCTCAAAGCCCACGTCCTTGCTGATGGCGCCAAATTCACTCCTGAACTAGCTGATAATTCGACCGTAAATTCATTTGGCGGAGCACCCTTACAACTAGGAGCATTCAACAACGGAGTGCTGACAGTGAAGGGGGCCAATAACAGTACGCCTGCTAACATGGTGATACCGGACGTGCAGACTACCAATGGTATAGTGCACGTTATTGACCGGGTTTTGCGTCCTTGAAGGTGCAGTTACATTAGTCAGTTATACTCCTATTTCTATCGTCTTTTTACCGGGTTCCAACGAATTAGCCGGCCTGATCCCAAGCCCAATAACGTACTTGCAGCATATTTAACCTTCAGCCCATCTACTCGCCGAGCGGATGGGCTGGATTGCAATTTGCCTGCGCTAAATAGGCTTTCGTCTCTATTTATTTAATCATGAATAAGTTGGTTTCCAGTTCCTTATGGTGCTGGATGGTGCTGATGCTAATCAGCCAGATTATCTGCACGGAGGCCCAAGCCCAAGCACCGGCCGCCAAACGCTATTCGTTGGAGGGGCAGTGGAAAGGGGCATTAACAGTGCCCGGCGGTAGTTTGCCAATGATGATTACAGTGACGGAACTAGCCGACGGAAACCGATTTGCGGTGCTGGATGTGCCCATGCAGCGTGTCAACCGGGAGCCAATGACCGTCACCCCACGCGGCGACACGCTCATCTTTGAAGCCGAGCAAGCGGGCTGCCGTTTTGTAGGTCGGCGCTCTGCCGATGGTCAGCAACTGTTGGGTGTGTGGCAGCAAACTGGTTATTCCGCTCAACTCACGTTGCTGTTTGTGCCCCCAGCTACCGCGGCGGCTCCCAAAACTTTCAAATTTCCGCCGCCTTACCGCGTCGAAGAGGTGAAGGTGCCCAACACTGTTGACCATCTACTGTTAGCGGGTACCCTCACAATACCAGCCGGTGAAGGGCCTTTTTCGGCAGTGCTACTGCTCTCAGACCTCGACACGCAAACCCGCGACGCAGTATATGGCGACTACGCGCTGTCGGGTAGCTTAGCCGACTTCCTTACTCGCCGTGGCATTGCCGTGCTGCGCCTCGACGACCGGGGTATCGGGCAGTCGGCTGGTGATTCGGCTACGGTAACCACGACCGCCCGAGTGCGCGACGCTCAGGCCGCATTAGGTTTCTTGCGTACTCGGCCGCTGATCGACATTGCACATCTTGGCATAATTGGGCACGGCGAGGGAGGCAACGTAGCCTTGTTGGCCGCCGCCCAGCCGCTAGCTCCAGCTTTCGTGGTGACGCTAGCCGCAACTGGCCTAGCGGGCCGGGAGACGCTGGTCGAGCAGCGGCCGTCTCTGCTGCTGCGTTCCGGCGTGGCAGATACAGCGCTGTTGGGCTTGGCTCGTCGTCAGGAGCTAGCCCGCGAAGCAGCACGAAGCCAAGCCGAGCAATTACGGGCTTCAGGTTCTAATGTAGCGCAGGTGGAAACTTTCCTGGAGCAGCAGCGCATGCGGCAGAAAGGCGAGGACCGCAAGCGCACCGAAGCCTTGCGCAAACGCCGCCGGGCTATGCTCGAAATTGTGCGCCAGACAGCTGACAACAACCAAGCACAAGCCATTGTAGCCAACATGATTCAGCAGGACAACCCGAATATGCGCTTGGAATTAGTGCAGGCCGCCGCTGCTCGCCTTACTTCGCCATGGTACCGGCACTACCTCAGTTTCGACCCACAAGCTTCCCTGGCCAACGTGCGTGGTGCTATTTTGCTTATGCACGGCACCGGCGACGATATAGTGAATATTGAAACGAACTTGGATTTATTAGCCAAGGGTTTGAAAGCCAACAAGCAGGTTACAGTGCAGAAAGTGGAAAATGCCAACCACTTGTTTCAAGCCCCAACCACTGAATGGCCACTGATCAACGGACAGCCCCGTCCGGTAATGGCGCCCGCAGCCCTCGAAACAATGCAAGCCTGGATTAAAGCGCGCGCTAAAGACTAGGCTTTCGGTGGATCACACATGGTCCCGTAGGTATTGGTACACCTCTTGGTTGCTGAGTAGGGTGCCATGGTGAAGCTTGGAAAATACGCGGGTGCTGATTTGCTGCTCGGGCGGTAATGCCGGGTCGCCGAAAACGCGACCCAGGGCGCTGCCAGCGCCCACAAGCCCGTCGCCGAAATAATCGTGCAGGGCAGAATTAGCGGATTTAAGCAACGAGCCAACCAGCACATGGTAGCGCACACCCGGGAGAGGCGGCACCAAAGTGCGCGGCGGAAATAAGTCGTTGGCGTGTGGGTCTTGCCAGTCCTCGTCCACCAGAATGGCATGCCGCAGATCCTTGATGCCGTTGCTGCGCTTATCAATGAGGCCACTGATGAAGCGTGTAGGACGCAAGTTGATTTTGCGGAGCACCACTGCTGTGAAATGACTGTTCTGTTCCAGAAACGAGCCGTCGTTGGGCACACCTAGCAGGAATACATCGCGCAGATGAGTTAGCCAATTGCCTGTTTGTGGGTGCGGTTGGGTGTCTGTTGCTTGAAAAGAGCCGCTGGATCGGAGTTGGCTGGTAGCACCTTCTTGGGTTTGGGGGCTTGCTGGAGAGGCCGCGTAGTAGCCCGCACTCCGAGCAACAAGGCCGCCCATGCTGTGGCCCACTAAAGCCAGGTCACCGATGGCATCGGGGAAAGTAGCTAGCAGTTCAAGCAAGAGAAGGTTCAACTGCTTGCCATTCTCAGAGATGTGCAGACCGGAATTGTAGCGAATATAAAGGCAATGCGCGCCCGTGTCCTGTTGCAGGCGCGGACCATAGCGCAAGCCCTCCGGCGAACCGGTTTGCCAAATTACCTCGTCGCCCATCAGACCATGCAGAAATACCACCGTTTTGCGCGGGCGCCCCTCGGCCGTAGGCGTTAGCCGCAGAGAGGCCACGGCTACGTCGACCCCGTGGCGGCGGAAGCTCATCTGAATAGCGCGCCGGTCGTGGCGCTCGGCAAGTTGGTCGCCGAAGGCGCCGTTGAGGACGGGGAGCGTGAAATGACGGTTCTGCTGGCCGGTCCGGTAGAGGTAGCCAGCCGTGTTGAAAGGCACCACCGCCACCCGACCAACGGCCGCTACTGCTCGCTGCCACCGCGAGGGCTGCTTATCGGCGTGCGGGTCGGGCAAGGAATCGTTTGGGGGCAGGTCGTCGGTCACAGAATCAATCGGGATTACGTGTCAGTAAGCCACTAGGGGCTAGTGACAAAAGATACACTTCGAACAGCTAGTACTACAACTAGTAGTACAAGTTGATGAGGCACTAGGTTACCGGACTGATAGTGCGCCTCTTGTGGTACTATCGAAAAAGGTAACAGACTACTTGCTAACGTTCGGGCGATTCTGGTTGAAGCAACAAAAACCGCTCCCGCTGCTGGACGATACCAACGGCGGGAGCGGGACAAGACAAGCATCTCTACGAATACGAGCTGCGAAAATTGCTGCAACCTGCTAGGGAACCAGCAGCTTGCGGGTAAGCAGGCCTTCGGGCGTGCGTAGTTGCAGCATATACACGCCAGCCGGCAAGCCGCGCAACTCTAACGGCCGACCATTGGCTAAGCCAGCAGGTACCGCTGCTGCGGTGCGTACTACGTGGCCAGTAGCATCAGTGATGGTGTACGAGGCAGTTGCTACGGTTAGGTTACCGGGGGAAGCTAGGCGAAACTCGCGGTTCGGGCTAGGATTAGGATACACAGTCAACGAAGCCTCCAACGCCGGGTTCTTGGCCGCCGCTACCACACCGGTCATCACCACATCATCAACAAAGAGTGTGGTGCCAACAGTACGAACTCCGGCAAGTCCCGACGCAAAAGCTACGTGAATGGAATCGGGGGCAAGCGAGGAAGTGTACTGCAAAGGCACGCTAGCCAACGCATAAGCTGCCGCAGGTAACAAACGCAGACTGCCAGACGCAATAGTTTGGGTTGTGCCACCCACAGTCCGGGTTAGCGCTACTATAGCGTAGGCCGAGTCGGGCAGGGCACTGGCACCCGTCAGCCTGTAATAAAACTGCATATTGGCGGCGCGGGTGGTGAAGGGCTGCCCTCCAATATTGCTAATATCACGGGTGTCTAGTATATCAGCAACGGCTTCAAAGTCGGCATTACCCAACAGCAAACCTCCTGGTATTGGACCAAAGAGCATACTAACGAATGGATCATTTTTCGTTTCCAACTTTGCAGCGAACGTGCCTGCATGGCTGCTGAGGTCTTTGGAGGCTGTAACCGTGGTATAGAAGCTGCCGAAGGGAGACGTCTCGATGCCTTCGTCTACGGTCGTCCAACTTTGTGGCACTTCGAGGCCGGTACGGGTCACCCAGGTTTCAAACGTGCCGTTGGACACGGCTTGGGCAGAGGAAGTGGTTGATGCAAATAAGCTGAAACTAGCGGTTACCAGCGCGAGTAGAGTTGCTTTCATGATTGAAAATTGGTTGAGAAAAAGGCTCTTATCCTGCTAGATGAAAAAGCAGATTAAGTAGTTGCATTCGTAAAAGTAAAAGTTTGATCTAGTTAATACTTAAGTATTAACAATGAAGTTATAAGGAGATCATACTCAACGACTTTTGGTTTTCATGAGTCCGAGCAGTACACCTAGCCCCAAGCCGGTAAACAAGCCGCCCACATGGGCTGCGTTATCGGTAGTAGGGCCTTCTAACCCGCCGACCAAGCTCCCGAGTGCGAAATAGAGCAGCAAACCCATGATGCCTGCTCGATCTTGGTGGGTTCTGAAATGAGTGCGAGTAAGTAGCAAGGCTAGTAGCAAGCCATACAGTCCGAAGATGGCTCCCGAAGCCCCCACTGAGTTAAGGCCACGAGAGTGCCACCACCAACTGGTCAGGCTACCGCCAATACCACTTACCAGGTAGGTCAGTAGCCAGGGCCCGCGGCCTACTTTCGCCTCGGCCAACAGCCCCAGCAGGAGCAGTGCGCTCAGGTTGAGGAGCAAGTGAGCCGGGCCACCGTGCAAAAACACGCTAGTGAGCAGCCGCCAGGGCTGCGCCGAAACCAAGGGCGAATAGTTGGAACCCCAGGCCACTAGGTCGGGGCCGGCCGGATTCAATAGGTCTACGCCGCTCAGACCCATGAGCAGGAACACCAGCAGATTAGCGAGCAGCAGTAAAGGAGTGACATAATAGCCTTGACGGGGCCATGCTATACTCTTTGCCAACCGGCCCAAGTGGCGCAGCCAGCTTTGTGCGGGTTCCGGCTGGGCACTGGGCACGGGCGTATTGGGAACGGGTAGCTCGGTTGGTATCAGCCCACGCCGCTGCAATTCCTGCACGGCAGCGGCGGCTACGGCAGGAGAATAGCGGGCCCCATGCTGCGCCAAATACAGTAGCTCCGCGTCGGTTTTTTCTTCAAACGGCATAAAGCAACCCGTGTGATGTAGCTTGGGCAGGACAACAATAAGCTGCTTTTACTACAACAACGCTACGCGCCAAATAACACAAGCCCTTCCCGTTGGCTACGTTCAGGGCTTGATGGTCGAAGTTTCTGCTTTCAAGCAATAAATAAATTCGGTCAACTAACGTACAGGCAGGACTACTCTACAGAGGCGTTTTCCTCTGAAAAAGCGCTAGAAGATGGCGCGACGAAGCCGACCGTTCCACTTTTCGCGGCTCAGCAACGACTCGCGCATCTGCGTAGCGGAGTCGGCAAGGTTGATAATGGTGGGGTCGAGGATAACTTGGTCGTTTTGGGCATGACGGGCTATTTCTTCCAGCGTTTCGATGCGCAGGTAAGCGGCCCGGCGCATCAGGTCCATACGCTCGGCGAAGGTGGCCGTGAGGCCGTGGTTGTAAACCAGCGCCTTCGTAAGCCGGCGCCACTCTTCAATCACAACGGGCGCTTGTCTGGCCACCGCCACATCGGTCGCGGTGCCCTTCAACTGCTTGAACAAGTAGGCGGATTGATTTTCGGCATTCCAGTAGCGGGTGGCGAGGAGCTTGTATTTGCGGGTGGCCGTGGTGTCCTCGCTGCGGTCAGTGGGGGAAAGCTGGCGCATCTCTTGCGCAATTTGGGTGCGAGTGAGCGAGTCGAAAGTAGGAATGAGGTGCGTTTCCACCGTTTCCAACTTTATAGGTTCCTCTTCTACTTGTTGCGCTGCCACCAACTGGGAAGCTTTGTTTTGCGCGTTTTGCCAGTATAGAATGCCGCCAACAAGCAGCACGGCCAGCAGCGCCACCCAGGGCGCGGGGCGCTGCCAAAAGCTCGGCTCTTGTTCTTCCTGATAAGGCAGAATATAGTTTTCGCGGGGGAGCGGCTCGGGCTGCGCCGGATCGGGGCTGATGCCGCGGCGGCGTAACTCCCGGCGGGCGGCGGCAATCAGGTCGGCGTGGTATAGGTCGGGGTGCTGGGCCAGAAACAGCAACTCGCCATCAGTTTTTTGGGAAAGAGAATCAGAAGGAGGTAAAGTAGCCATACCGAAACAGAATGCGGATAATTTTAAAATGAATCAGCCCCCAAGTTCCGGAAAAGCCACCGTACTACCATGCAATTGCGGCCAACGCGCCGGCCGCAGCCGCGTATAGCCTGTACTGCTCTCCCTGCATCCACTCACCGAAATCTTTCCAGCTATGGACAAGCCCACCGAACAACCCATCGACGCCAGCAACCTGCCCGAATCTAGCAGCTCGCAAACAGATCAACGGCAGCCCGAAGGCCGCCAGGCCCCCGGCGGCCCCGACACGGGCAACAACGCCGACGACAACTCGGGCAGCGGCGGCTCCGAAGGCGGCCAAGAAATCAAAGGTGCCCGCGTACGGTCCGGTGCCCCCAATTACGATGCCCCAGGGAATGCCCAGGACGGTGACGTCGGCGGCAATTCCATCAGCAGCGGTACCGGCGTATCGGGCGGCGAAACCGGCAAAGTGAACCTGTAAATGCGCTGGTAGCTTTGCTTGAACTTTCTTGGAAACACACTCCCAGAGTCACTACGTGGCTACTCGAAACTAGAGTTCGTACTATTCCCTCACTTCAATAATTCCCACCTTCATCATGGCAAACAACCAGCCGGACCCCACGTCAGATAAGCAGCAAAAAGAAGTTGCTGAGCAGCAGGCCAGTCAAATGAGCACCGCAGGTCGCGTTCCGGATCAAGACGATCCGGACTCCCAAGCCAGCGGTAACCCTGAAGCCACCAGCACCCAGGAAAATATGGGCGACGGCTCGGGTATTCGCGGCGACTACGGCGACGCCAGCCAAACCAACGGCATGGAAGGCGGCCCCAACTCGGCCTCGGATGGCAGTCCCAAGGAAGACCAAGGTGCTGAGTAAGCATCACTAATCAAGGACCGACTAACCATCACGGCAGGCTAGATAGAGACAATAAGGCCACCGTTGTTGTCTCTTGGAAACCTTAACCTTACTGGAACAAGAAGCAGGATAGAGTAAGAATCATCTTATTCTGTCCTGCTTTTTTTGCAGCGAGCCGGAAGGAGCGTAAGGCTTCTGGATAGTTCGGAGAATTTTATCTTTCGGCCATATGAGGGTTTTTACTTTTGATCCAAGAAGTAAAGTCTGGGCACTGATAGCGGGGCTGCTACTGCCTGCTACCGTATGGGCACAGCATGGCAACCCCCTGCCGCGCCTGCTTCGGGCCGATACCACCCATTTCGGGCGGGTGCTACGCAACCCGGCGGCGTACCGGCTCCAGATTTTGTACACCCAAATCAACCGCGACGCGGCGGGCAAGCCGCACTTTCAAACGTTCCGCTACGGAGCTTCGCCGCGACAGTATTTCTATCCGGCCAGCACCGTGAAGCTGCCAGCTGCGGCTTTGGCGCTGGCCAAGCTGCGAAACCTGCGCGCTCAGGTACCGGGGCTTACGGCCGCCTCACCATTACGTATCGATTCAGCCTTTGCCCGCCAAACCCGCGTGCTGCGCGACTCATCGGCTGCCTCGGACCGGGCTAGCATAGGGCAGTATGTGCGCAAGGTGCTTCTGGTGAGCGACAATGAAGCCTACAACCGACTATATGAGTTTGTGGGGCAGCAAGAACTGAACGACAAGCTGCGGGGTCTTGGCTTGCGCCGAACCCGGCTAATTCATCGGCTTTCGGTCGGCGACGAGGAGCCCGGCTCGCGCCACACCAATCCGTTGGCTTTTTACGCCGATACCGCCCTTACCCAACCGCTTTACGTGCAGCCTTCCGCCTACAACAGCCAGTTGCTACCGAAGCTGGCGGCGCAGGATATCCGGGTTGGGCAGGCACATATGCAAGGCGAAAAGCGGGTGGAAGAGCCTTTCGACTTCAGCACCAAAAACAACTTCCCGCTGCCCGAGCAGCAACAAGTGTTGCGGGTTTTGCTGTTTCCAGAATCCGTTGCCAACAAGCGCCGGTTTGCGCTGGCCCCCGACGACTACCGTTTCCTGTACCGTTACCTCTCCATGCTGCCGCGCGAAAGCCGTGCCCCACGCTACGATACCGCGCACTACCCGGATACTTACGCCAAGTTTCTGTTAGGTGGCGGAGGCTTGGCGCCACTGCCGCCGGGCGTACGGGTGTTCAACAAAATCGGGCAGGCGTACGGCTTTCTCATCGATAATGCCTACGTAGCCGATTTCGAGCACGGCGTAGAATTTATGCTGGCCGCCGTCATCTACGTCAATGCTGATGGCGTGCTCAACGACGACCACTACGACTACGACACCATCGGCTTCCCCTTTCTGCGCGACCTGGGCCAGGCGGTGTACAACTACGAACGGCAGCGTCCGCGCCGCCACCCCACCAACCTCAGCCGGTTTCAACTAGACTACAACGTAGCAGGGGAGGACGCCCCATGAAGCCGGCCGCCAACGCCTCAGTACCGCCCAATGCCTACAGCTTGTCGGTAGTTTCCGACGTGGCTATTTACCGCCAACAAGCGCAAATAAACCCTGAATCCAGGCTGGTGGACTTAGCAGATTCAATTCCTGATATCAAGCTTGATATTCGCTATGCCACGGCCAGCAATGTGCTAAGCGAGCCACTCTACACCATGGCTGCCGCGTTTCTGCGTGAGCCCGCGGCCACGGCGTTGCGGCAGGTGCAAGCGGCTTTGGCTGCGCAAGGAGCAGGGTTGCTGGTGTTCGATGCCTACCGACCCTACAGCGTAAGCGTGCGGTTTTGGGACCAGATCCAGGATGAAACCTACGCCGCCCCACCGTGGCGAGGCTCCCGGCACAACCGCGGCTGCTCCGTGGATGTGGCCCTAGTCGATGCCCGCGGCCAGCCACTACTTATGCCCACTGCCTTCGACGACCTAACGCCCGCGGCCCATGCCGCCTACGAGCCCGTAACGGTGGAGGCGCGCCGCAACCGCGCTTTGCTGCTCGAGACCATGGCTGCTTTTAGCTTCGTGAACTACCCGGCCGAGTGGTGGCACTTCGACTTTGCGCGGTGGGCAGAATTCGAGCTGCTGGATATTCCCTTCACCGCGTTGACACACGGATTGAACACAGCGGAATCTGGAAGTTCGGAGAGTGAAAACAGTAGCGCCTATAGATATTTTCCTAAATAACTGGCATCTCAGCACATGAAAAAGTTCACTATAGACACGCACGGGCACCAGCTCGAAATCGGTGCCAGCTATTGGAGTGGCCGGGAAAGAATTACGTATGATGGGCAAGTGGTTTCAGAGAAAAGAAGCTACCTGTTTGTAAGCCCTCACATCTTCACGGTAGTGGAAGATGGTGCCGATGTGGTGTACGAAGTGAACCTGCTCAGTGGAGTGCTCAGGATTGGATTTGTGGTCCGGCGCAACGGCATTGCGGTGGCAAGTAGTTCGTAGCCAATCAAAACAGTAGTGATATCCGGGGAGGAGGCGCTAATTTGCAGCCTGATTTCCTCCTCATTGTGCTGATGTTTCGATTGTTTGCCGCTGGCCGGCTCCTTGCTTTTCTTGTATCGATTGTAGGCCTACTGGCTGTTTCTGCGCGTCCTGTTCTTGCTGATGTGCCCCCCAAACGCGAACTACGCGGCGTTTGGATTGCCACCGTAGAGAACATCGACTGGCCCAGTTCCCGCAACCTCACCCCCGAACAGCAACGGCGCGAGTACCGCCGGATGCTGGACCAGCAGCAGCGCAACGGCATCAACGCGGTGTTTGTGCAAGTCCGGCCCGCTTCCGATGCCTTCTACCAGAGCGACCTAGAGCCCTGGAGCCGGTGGCTGACTGGCACGCAAGGCAAAGCCCCTAGTCCCGCCTACGACCCGCTGCCCTTTCTCATCGAGGAAGCCCACAACCGGGGCATGGAATTTCACGCCTGGTTTAATCCCTACCGGGCCTCCATGGATTCGGTTACGCGCCGCTTGGCCCCGAACCACCCGTTTCGGCAGCATCCGGCGTGGTTTCTACGCTACGCGGGCAAGCTGCTCTACAATCCTGGCTTGCCGGAAGTGCGCCAGTACATCAACCGCATCATCCTGGACGTGGTGCGCCGCTACGACATCGACGGCGTGCACTTCGACGACTACTTCTACCCGTACCCGGAGGCGGGCCAAGTCATTCACGACGAAGCAGCTTTCGCGCAGTTCAACCCCGACAACCTTTCGCTGCCCAACTGGCGCCGCCAAAACGTAAACGTGCTTATTCGCGACCTGCACGACTCGATTCAGCACACCAAGCGGTGGGTGAAGTTTGGGGTGTCGCCGTTTGGGGTTTGGATGAACCAGCGCAACGACCCGGAAGGCTCGGCCACGTCGGCTTTCGAGGGCTATTCGGGACTGTATGCCGATGCCCGCGAATGGACGCGCCAGGGCTGGGTTGACTACATTCTGCCCCAACTCTACTGGAGCAGCAGCTTCAAGGTGGCGGCGTATCCGGTGCTGCTGGAGTGGTGGTCGCGCAACCGGTTTGGGCGGCACCTCTACATCGGGCAGGGCGCCTACCGAATGCTGGAAACCAGCCGCCGCGACACGGCCTGGCTCGGCAACCGGGAACTGCCCCGGCAGGTGCGCCTTAACCGCACGTTCCCGGCCGATGTGCAAGGCAGCGTGTTCTTTAGCTCGAAGTCGTTGCTGGTAAACCCCCGCCACGCCGCCGATTCGCTGCGGCTGAATTTGTTCCGCTACCCGGCCCTCGTGCCTACCATGCCGTGGCTGGACGCCGTGCCGCCCCGCCCGGCGCAGAATTTGGTGGTCACGGCCTCACCCAAGGCCAACACCCTTACCTGGCAGCCCGCCCCCATTGCCCCCGACGGTGACCTGGCGGCCTACTACGTGCTCTACCGCTTCGCCTCAACCGAAACGCCCACTCCCGACGACCCGCGCCACATCTTGACCGTGTTGCGCCCTCACCCCGGCGCTGGCTTGGCCTACGTAGATACCACCACCCGCCCGGGCCTCGGCTATGCCTACTACCTCACCGCCGTGGATAGGCTGCACAATGAAAGCCGCCCCGTAAATGTGCGTACCACCGGGCGCCCGGTCGAAATTATTGTTGCGCAGGCCTCGGCCAGTCCAACTCCTGTGCCTCCGGCCGTGCCACCCGTGGCTACAACCCCGGTCCGACCCGCGCCCTCAACTCCTCGCACCATCACGCGCATCAGCACTTCAGCCGGCAGTGTCACCAAAATCAAAACGAAAACCAAGCCTCGCAAAAAGCGCGGATTCTTTCAGCGAATCTTTGGTGGCAGATAGATAGGTTGCCGGTGTCAGGCGACGAAAACCTTTAAAGGCGCGGTTTCGCCGCCTCGAATGGCACCAGTACTTCCCCTAAAACCAGAGGGCAGCAAATCCGATTTCAACAAGGCTCCGGACCTTGGTTGGAAATCAGTTCTGCTGCCCTCTGGCGGCCAGTCCCGGTAGAAACCGGAAGGCGCTTTGGGATAAACGCCGGGTGGGTGCTTATATCCTAGAAACAGGAGGGCGGCTAAATAGTTGCAGCTTACTTCCCGGATTGTTTGCCGAATGCCCGTAGCGCCCTGTTAATCAATGGAATAAGAGTTGGCCGCTTAGGCCGGCTGGCACCGCTGACATACTCCGGACAGCAGGTAGTCGCGCGTGGTGGCGCGGAAGCCGCCGGGTAGCGCAACGTCCGGTACTGGCACTTGGTCGAGACAATAGGTTTGCTGGCAGGCCGTGCATTTGAAGTGCACATGGTCGTCGGTGTGGGCGTGCTCGGTGCAAGCGGCCGGCGCGCAGGCGGCGTAGTGAATGATGTCGGTGGTGCCAACTACGCGGTGAATCACGCCTTTCTGCTCGAAGGTGCGCAGGGTGCGGTACAGCGTAATCCGGTCGGTATCGGAGCCTAATTGCTGCTCTAGGTCGTGGCTGGAAAGCGCGTAGGGCGCCACCTGGAGCGCGTGCAGCACCGCCCGGCGTACCGGCGTCTGGCGCAGGCCGTGGTGCGTGAGGGCTACAGAAATGGAATCAACAGTGGGCATTGTCAAAATTACAGATTCAAGCAGACTTGCAGGTAGAGCTCAAACAACAATGCCACCCCGATTAGAGTGGCATTGTTGAATAAAAAGTATGGCGCCGCCCTAAAGCGAACGGTAGTCGAAGCGCAGGCGGGCCGTGGAACCGGCCGTGCTAGGTTTGGTACCGAGCACCCGCAGAATCTGGTATTCGTTGGTGCCGCGCAACCTCACCAGAATCAGGTCGTTGGCGGCGAGGGCGGCCACGGTGCTGGTAAGCAAACTGGCTGCTTGCGCTTGGTAGTAACGGCGCGCTACGCTGTTGGCAGTGGCCGAAGTGAAGGCCTGAGTGGAGGTCTCCGTCGCTGGCAACCGAAAAAACTGCGTGGTGTTAGCCGTAGCGAGTCCAAGTGCCGTGCCGTTGAGCGTCAAGTAAATATCCTTGGCAGTGGTTGGATTAGCATTCAACTCGTTTAAACCAGTTCTGAGGTTGAACGACAGCGAATCGGGATTGGCATTCGGGCCAAAAGCCAGCCGACCTGTACGCTGCTGCGACAATGCTGCCGGCGCTACTGCGGTTACGGTGCTGCTCACGGCGGCCATTTGTTGCAACGAATACGCAACAAACCGGAACGTGACCTGCTGGCCCACCGCCCCACGCGGTACCGTCACATCTACGGCGCGGGTAGCAGCGGCCCCGCTACTCAGGCGCACAGACCCAATGCGCCGTTCTGCGCCACTCCCAATTGTGTAGAAATAAGAGAGGCTGTCGAGCGTCTTGAAAAGCGGCGGGTTCGACCCCACCACGAAGCTCGCTGGCAAGGTGGTAATACCCGTTTCGTTGAGGATGACGGAGTAAGTGATGATGTCGTCCTCGGACTGCTGGGTGGCTGTTAGGCCGTTGCGAAACGTGGCCGGCGTGGCGCTGAACTTGATTTCCGGGGCGCGGGCCACGTTGAACGGTACGGGGCGGGTACGGGAACCACCGTTCTTGAAGTTCACGACCACATCCAAGCGCACCGCCTGCTTGTTGGGTAGCGTCGAGGGTACCGTATAGGTCACAAGCTGCGACGTGGTGCGGTTCGCCTCGTTGTAAGTGAAGTTCGGGGCCAGGGTAGCTACCACCGTGGAATCGGTTTTGCTGACGACTTGCACCAGTTGGATATCCTGCACCTGATCGGGTTCGGCGGCGGCCACTTCTATGCGCACCAGCTCACCAGGCGCGTACTTGGTTACCACCGGAATAAAGCTGGTCAACGTGACTTGGGCGTTGTCGTCATTGATTCCCGAGTAGGGCTGTTCCAACTCCTTATCGCAGCTCGTGGTAAGAACTGTAGCCGTCAGCAGCAAAGCCGGGAACAGACGGAGTAAATAGAGTTTATGCATGGCTTAGAATAAGCTTCAAGAGAAAAAACTATGACGCGGCCACAACCTAGGGCCGGTCCCACCACAGGGGTTTGGCGATATAGTCGTCGTTGGTAGTAGCGCCGGCTTCAGAGAACATCCGCGCTACCTCATCGGGGTTGTAGAGGGTTTCGGTGGCGCCGGGCAGCATTCGGCGCGGCCAGCGCATGGCGGGGTCGGTGGCAGCAGCCAGGGGAGCATTCACAGCGGTGCCCGTTGGGTACTGCAAGTTCACGTACACGTCGGAGCTGAAGTCGTAACGGCGCATATCCGACCACGATTCCGGGTTCAAAAACATGGCGATATACTTCTGTTCCATAATGGCCCGCGGCACGTTCGGGTTGTTAGGCGAGGCGAGTTGGGCTTCGGTCTGGGCTACGGCAGGGCTGCTCAGGTAAGCCGCAATCTGAGAGGCAGTGATGATCGGGAAGGTAACCGCAGGTGCCGAGAACGTGCCCCCGCCCCCGATTTTGGCCATATGAGCCCGGATGCCCTCCTTGTACGCCGTCAGCGCACGCGCCTTGTTACCCGCCTTAAAGGCGGCTTCGGCTTCGATGAACTTCAGTTCGTGGTAGGTAATAACCTCGAAGTAGCCCAAGTCGCGGGCGTACCAGCTGGCGTAAAAGTCGGTGACGGCGGGGGTGGTACCGGGTATGACGTTAACCGTGGCGGTGGTGCCTACGCCGGGCGCCACGCCCGCGCTATAAGTCGGGGTCATAACGCCGAAGCGCGGGTCTGCGACACCAGAAAAGGTGGAGCCGTTCAGATACCGGATAAAGTTGGTGGAGAACGTAGCCGTGCCGAAGTTGGCGCGGGTCGTCCCGAAAATGTTGGTGGTATTGGCCAACGGAGCCACCGCCGTCTGGAACTGAATCTGGGCGTCGTCGTCGCTGTTCAGGAAGCCCTTCTCTACCAAGGCTAGCACCGCGGCCGGGTCGTAGCTAGCTTTCTTGGTGAGGTGCTGAAGCTGACGAGCTTTCAGCGAGTTAGCTAACCTGATCCACTTTTTCACGTCGCCTTTATACAGAATGTCGCCACTTTCGCTGGGGGCGGTGCTGTAGAACGGCCGCGAGTTTTGGCTGGCATCCTTGCTCATCTCCACGATACCCTCGTCGAGCAATTGGTTTACCGTGGCGTAAATCTGCTCTTGCGAATCATACTTGGGTTTGAAGTTGGCCCCGCCCTGGTACGCCTCCGAGTAGGGCACGTCGCCCATCATGTCGGTGAGGTGAGCCAGAATGAGGGCCTGCATGATCTTGCCCGCCCCCACGTAATACGCCGAGCCTTCGGCCTGCGCCGTTGCTATCATCGGCGGGATGTTGCCGCCCGACTGGAAGTAGGAGTAATTGAACGTGTTGGTGCTCTGGCCATTGATGAAGCGGAACTGGTCGTTGCCGCCGCTGTTGGCGGTGCGGCTCACCACGTACTGCTCGATGTAAGGCGTTCGTAGCGCCGTAAACATCTGAGTCTGGATGCCATTGCTGATAATGCTAGGCAGCAAAAAGTTGGGAGTCGTGCTAGAGGGGTTGTTGGGGTTATCGTTCACGTCGAGGTAGCTCTCGCACGACGTGAAAGCGCCTCCACCCAGCAGCAGCCCCAGAAAAACAAGGTATTTTTTCATTGGAAGTTATCGTGATTTTAAAACGGTGTAAAGGCGCGTACTTGCGTCTTATCGTTTGCGTCTCTCAGCTGGCTATCGTTCAATGACAAGACGCAAGTATGCATCTCTACACCGTTCTGAAAACCAAATAAGTAGGAGAGTAATCAGTTTAAAATGTCACCCGCAAACCCATGTCCACGCCGCGCGTGGCGGGCACGTTGCCGTAATCGAAGCCGTTGGAACCGCCGCCGCGCACCCCGGAACCCGCCGCCGCCGTTTCGGGGTCGGCCCCGCTGTAGTTGGTGAGTAGCACCAGGTTGCGGCCGGTCACGTTCAACTCAATGGCCTTCAAAAACGTGGTTTTGCTGAGCAGCGAGGTAGGCAGGGCGTAGCTGAGCGTCACGTAGCGCAGCCGCGACCAGGAGGCATCTTCGATGAAAGGCGTGCCCACTAAACCCAGAATGTTTCGATAATAATTCTGAGTTAGTTCAACGGTTCGCGTGTTGGGCGCGTACGTGCCGTCGGCATTGGCTGTCACGCCGTCAAACACCACCTGACTGCCACGGTTGGCGGTGCGGGCGCTGGTGCCCGTGCCAGTCGAGTACAAGTCGTTGCCGTTGATGACCTGGCCACCCACCCGGAAATCCAGCAGGAAGCTCAACGACAAATCTTTGTACGTGAACGTATTGGTGAGCTGGGTGGTAAAGCGGGGCGCCCGGTTGCCGGCATAAACGAACGTGGTGCCCGGAATAGGATAACCCGTGGTAGGGTTAATCAAGAGCTTGCCATTGTCTGGACTGTTGGGGTTGTTTACCCGCTGGAAATCATAGGCCCCGATGCCCGTAATGGGCCGGCCCACGAAAGCGCCGCCCTGGTGCACGTTGGTGATAAAGGCGTCGGACTGGAACACCACCGTTAGGGGCGAAGGCAGCGACTCGGTGCGGTTGGTGTTGTGGTAGAAGTTGGCCAGAATATCCCAGGTGAAACCGCCGGCATCCTTGATAGGAGTACCGTTCAAGGTCACTTCCTGGCCTTCATTGGTTACCACGCCGCCGTTGATGTATTGCAGAATGAAGCCGGTGGCCTGGCTCACGCGGGGCGCAATCAACTGGTCTTTGGTGCGCGAGAAGTAGTAGTTGAAGTCGAGGCCGAGGCGGTTTTGTAGGAATTGCAGGTTGATGCCCGCTTCGTAGGAGCGAGTGCGCTCGGGCTTCAGAATCGGGTTCGAGCCGAAGAAGTCGTTGCGGAAGCCGCCCCCGATGTAGGTATTGGTGGTCAGCGGCGACTCTACGCGGTACGGCCCCGTGTCGCGGCCCACTTCTGCCACCGACGCCCGCAGCTTGCCGTAGTTGAGAATCTTGTTCTGCTCCAAACCCAGGGTGCGCGTAAACTCGTAGCCGAGCGCCGCCGAGCCGTACCCGAACCCCTTGCCGAAGATTTTGCCTTCGTCGGGGCGGGGCAGGGTCGACGACTTGTCGTAGCGGCCCTGCAATTCCACCGTCACCTGCTCATACAGCGATACGCTCAGGCGGGAGAAGTTGCCAATCAGCCGGCGCACCGACAAACGCTGCAAGGCACTGCGGTTTACCGTGTTGTTGATGCTGGTAAACGTCGGGTTCTGGAAAATCAGGCCCACATAATCCACCGCCTCGTCGCGGCTCTGCTCGATGGTGTTGCCCAGGATCAGCGTGCCGCGGAAGTTCTCGTTGATGGTGTGGTTGAAGGAAGCCAACGTGGTAGCCGTCAGCAAACGGTTCAAATCCACGGTTTCGGCAATACCACCGTTCTGGTTGCTGGCCTGCGAAGTGCCCACGGCTCGCACCGAAGTGGAGTGGGAGCTAGCCAGGTCGGTGCCAATGTTGTGGCTCAAAGTCAGGAACTTGAAGGGCTGATAGCTTAGCTGCGTGTTCCCGATGAAGCGGTTGGTACGGTCGGTTTGGGGGTTGAAGCGGGCCGTCCAGTACGGGTTATCGGCGTCGGCGTCAATGCCGTTGTTGGGCGCCAGCAAGCGGCGGCGCGTGCCGTCCGCGTTCAGGTAGTTGCGGGCGTCGTCGTTCTGGGGCCAGTTCAACAAGCTCAGCAAAAACCCTCCCGACGAACCGCCGGCGGTGGTCAGAATACCGGGCCCTTGCAGGGTGCGCCGCCCGCCCGAGTTCAGGTATTGGGCCGAGGCCGTCACGCTTATCTTCGGCGAAATCTGGGCCGTGCCCGAAAGGCGGACGGTCGTTTTGTCGTAGTCGTTTTCGGGCGTTACGCCCGTCTGGTCGAGTCGCGACGCCGATACGAAGAACGTCGCCTTCTCCGTGCCGCCCGACATGTTCAGGAAGTTCTGAAACGAATACCCTTTCTGGAAAAAGTCGCCCAGGTTATCGTAAACCGGTTGATCTGGCTGGAAACGGGCGCCCCACGAGTTGCGCGTGGTGGCGTCGAACACACCTTCGATGCCTTGCCCATACTCGCGCTGGAGCTTGGGCAGCCGGTTCACTTCATCCACCGAAAACTGGGTGCGGTAGCTAAGCGACGTGCGGCCCGCAACGCCTTTTTTGGTGGTGATAACCACGGCCCCGTTGGCGGCCCTCAACCCGTAAAGCGCGGCGGCGGCGGGTCCTTTCAGCACCGTGATGCTGGCAATATCTTCGGGGTTGATGTCGCCGGCGCGGTTGGGCGTGCCCACCGAGCGGCCCAGTTGGCCGTTGAACTGCGACCCGGCGCCCGGCGCAGTGCTTTCCTGAAACGACGAGTTATCCATGATGATACCGTCGATGATAAACAGCGGCTGGTTGTCGCCGTCGAGCGAAGTGCCCCCGCGAATCACGATGGCCGTGCCCTCGCCCGGCGACCCGCCCGACGACGTGATGTTCACGCCGGCCACTTTGCCCTGCAAGGCATTCACGACGTTGGTTTGGCGCGAGTCGATGATATCCTTGGACTTCACTTCCTGCACCGCCGTCACGATGTCGCGCCGTTCCTGCGCAATGTTGTAGCCCGTTACCACCACGTCTTTCAGCTCCGTGGTATTCTCTTTCAGGCCGATATCAATAGTGGCTTCGTCGCCGACGGCGCGTTCCAGCGTGGTATAGCCGATAAAGCTGAAGGTGAGCGTGCTACCCGGCGCGGCCTGTAGCGAATAGCGGCCGTCGGGGCCGGTGCTGGTGCCGATGGTAGTGCCCTTCACCAGAACCGTTACGCCCGGTAAGGGACTCCGGTCGGAAGCGGCCGTAACGACGCCGCTGATCGTGCGCTGCGCCTGAGCAAAACCGGGCGGCGCCACGAGCACGCACAAGGAAGCAGGCAGCAAGTAAAGTCTTTTCATAGGAGAGAAGAGAGGATGAATGTGAAAAAGTGAAGGCGTGAAAAGCGACCGGCCGGAGTTCAACTGCTATGCGCAGGCGAATTCCGGCCGGAACAGTATCGGTTCTGTGGTGGAGAGTAGACAACAAAACCAAGTGACGAGCATCAGGGAAAAGCTGGAGTAATTGGCTGCTTTCAGACCGCTAGCGAGTTAAATGCAAGGTTCTGAACCTAGTTAGGCATCTTAAACAAAGCCTAAACTAGGAAGCTCGTCATGTGCAACCAACTATATATGGCATTTAATTTAGTAATTTTTTGATTTTGAATCCTCTCCGAAAAGCTTCAGCTTTCCCGTCCACTTCATCTGCTTGCTCCTATGGTCCACGTAGCCGCTACCACCCGCGTCCCGGTCCGAGTATTTCTAGATTCCGAATTGGCTTCCGCCAGAGTGGCCGGCGAACTGGCGAGCTTCATCCGGCAGCGGGCCGCTGAAGGCCGCACGGCCGTACTAGGCCTCGCTACTGGCTCGTCGCCGACGCGGGTGTATGAAGAATTGGTGCGTTTGCACCGCGAGGAAGGGTTGAGCTTTCAGAATGTGGTGAGCTTCAACCTCGACGAGTACTACCCGATGGCGCCCGACTCCTTGCAGAGCTACGTGCGCTTCATGCGCGAGTACCTCTTCGACCACATCGACATCAAGCCTGAAAACGTGCACATCCCCGACGGCACGGTGCCCGCCGAGCAAGTAGCCGACTACTGCCGCCGCTACGAGCAGCAGATCCAAGACGCGGGCGGCATCGACTGGCAGTTGCTTGGCATCGGGCGGACCGGCCACATCGGCTTCAACGAGCCCGGCTCCGGCTCCGACTCGCGCACCCGCCTCATCACCCTCGACCACATCACCCGCACCGATGCGGCCTCCGATTTCTACGGCGAGGAAAACGTGCCGCGGCGGGCCATTACCATGGGCGTAGGCACCATTCTCGAAGCCCGCAACATTGTGCTGCTGGCCTGGGGCGAAGGCAAGGCCGCCGTAATAAAGCGCATGGTGGAAGGCGAGCCGACCGACACCGTGCCGGCCACCTACTTGCAGCATCACCCCGCCGTGCAAGCCGTGCTCGATGAAGCCGCGGCGGCCGAACTGAGCCCCCAAAAAACGCCCTGGCTGGCCAACGTGTCCTGCAACTGGCAAGACGAAGCCCTGGTGCGCAAAGCCCTGACGTGGCTGGCCCGGCGCACGGAAAAACCCATTCTCAAGCTCACCGACGAAGACTACAACGAAAACGGCCTCTCGGGCCTGCTCGCCGAATCGGGCCCGGCCTACAGCATCAACATTCGGGTCTTCAACGAGTTGCAGCACACCATCACCGGCTGGCCCGGCGGCAAGCCCCACGCCGACGACACCTACCGCCCCGAGCGCGCCGCGCCCTTCCCCAAGCGCGTGCTCGTCTTTAGCCCGCACCCCGACGACGACGTTATATCCATGGGCGGCACCCTCATTCGGCTGGTCGATCAGGGCCACGAGGTGCACGTGGCCTACCAAACCTCCGGCAACATTGCCGTGTTCGACGACGAAGCCATCCGCTTTGCCGACTTCGTAGCCGATTACGACGAGGCGTTCCGCTTCGACGACCAGCCGGCCGAAACGCTGTACCAGCGCGTTGTCAATTTCCTGGAAAACAAGGAGCCCGGCCAGGTAGATTCCACCGAAGTGCAGCAGATAAAAGGCCTTATCCGGCGCGGAGAGGCCAAAAGCGCCTGCCGCTACGTGGGCGTGCCGCAGGAGCGGGCCCACTTTCAGGAACTGCCCTTCTACGAAACCGGTCGGGTGCGCAAAAAGCCGCTCGGCGACGAGGATATCCGTCTCACTGTGGAACTGCTCAACCAAATTCAGCCTCAGCAGATTTATGCGGCCGGCGACTTGAGCGACCCGCACGGCACGCACCGCGTCTGTTTGGCGGCCATCATGCAAGCCATCCAGCGCCTAAAAGAGGAGGGGGCGGAGTGGTTGCAGGATTGCTGGGTGTGGCTCTACCGCGGGGCTTGGCAGGAGTGGGACATCGACCGGATTGAAATGGCCGTGCCGCTTTCCCCCGAGGAACTCACCCGGAAGCGCCGCGCCATTTTCAAGCACCAGTCCCAGAAAGACCGGCCCCTGTTCCCCGGCGCCGACCAGCGCGAGTTCTGGCAACGTGCCGAAGAACGCAACCGCACCACCGCCCGCATCTACGACCAGCTTGGTTTGCCTGAGTACGAGGGTATTGAAGCCTTTGTGCGGTGGAAATTCTGAGCTTGCATTAGCAGGGGTTAACTTGATTTCGCTAATTTTTATCAGCCTTACTTTCCTGTAGCTCTACGAGTAGTTGCACGAAATACGGAATGCGTCCAACTGTTTTATCGCCTGTTTTGCGGACCGCAACGCTTTTATGTTGGCCAGCAAGCTAGGTAAGCCGGTTCGCGCTTTTCATTCCTTTTGCGGTGAATTGCTGGCTGTTCAGCTAGGTTGACTATAGATCCTCGCTCTTGATAAGGAACACGCTTAGTTTGTAACCGGGCAGTAAGGCGCGCTGGAAATACTGCTCTTCCTTGCGCAATGTCGCTTTCCGGGTGCTATGCGCTGCTGTGAGAGTATCATATAAAGCATATATTAACAAGACTTTCCCAAATTCCCACACCACTTTTTCTCTTCCGAGCTATGCGAAACACCTATTCACTTGCCAGGCTGGCACTGACGTTGGCCTGGCCCTTTACCGGCGTGCTGCTAAGCACATCGGCCCTGGCGCAAACCGACGGCACCCAAGCCTACACCCTGCAAGGTCGGGTCACTGATGAGCGGGGCCAAGGGCTGCCCGGCACCACGGTCCTTCTTGGGGGCACGACACTCGGGACAGCCACCGATGCTGAAGGCAACTACACCCTACCCGTGCGAGTGAAGCCGGGCGCCTACACGCTCACCTTTTCCACTATCGGCTACGCAGCCAAATCCCGGCCCCTCACGCTGGGGAGTAGCCCGGCTGTCAGCACCGATGTATCGCTGGCAGAAGCCCGCCAGAGCTTAGACGATGTAGTGGTGATTGGCTCCACCATCAGCGTAAATAAGCGCGAGCTAGGCAACGCCATTACTACCGTAACGGCCCGCGACTTGGTGCAAACCGGCACGGGCGGCGCGCTCAATGCCTTGCAGGGCAAGCTGCCCGGTGCTCAGATTGTGCAGAACTCCGGCGACCCTTCGGGTTCGTTGTCGGTGCGGCTGCGGGGTATTCACTCCTTACGTGGTTCCTCCGACCCCCTCTATGTTATCGATGGGGTGATTGTGAGCAACAACAGCACCAACGTGTCGCAGTTGGCAACGAGCCTGGATATCGGAGCGGCCAACGCGGGGCAGAACCGTTTGGCCGACCTTAACCCCAACGACATAGCTAGCATCAACGTCATCAACGGGGCGGCGGCGGCGGCGCAATATGGTTCGCGGGCATCCAATGGGGTGGTGCTCATCACCACCAAACGCGGGCAGGCCGGGCAGGCACGAGTATCGGTGTACAGTAGCTTCAACGTCAACGAGCTGCGCAAATCGGTGCCGGTGAACACCTACGGCAAGCAGTTTGGCGCCAACACGTACATCACGCAAAGCCCCACTGGCCCGGTTACCAACACCTTTCGACTATACACCATCAGCCCTGTGGGCACCTTGGCCGGGCAGCCCGGCGTAACAACGGTTGGCGTATCGCGCGCCGGTGCTACTACGCAACTGGCTAATAACCTGGTGGATGTAACGCGCTACAACTATTTCGACGAGATATTTCAGACTGGTTACGGCACCGACAACGGGGCTTCTATTTCGGGGGGAGCTGAGCGGACCCAGTATCTGATGTCGGTGGGATACCTGAAAAACGAGGGTATCATTAAGGGCACCGATTTCAAGCGCTACAATGTGCGGGCGCGGATAGACCAGCGCCTCACCAACTGGGCCCGCGCCTCCGTGGGCGTAGCTTACAACAACAGCTTTTCCAATGAGCGGGCCAACGGTAACGTCTTTTACAGCCCTATCAACTCCATCAACATCACCAACAACATCTACGACATCAACCAGCGCGATGCCGAAGGCAACTTGCTGGCCGTAGAGCCCACCCGCGTCAACCCGTTGTCCACCATCGAGGACATGCGGTTTACGCAACGCATCAACCGCACCATCAGCGACCTACAGGTGAACCTGACCCCGTTCAAGGGCTTTTCGGCGGATTATATTCTGGGGGTGGATACCTACTCGCAGGCCGGTCAAAACTACATCCGGCCTTATCCCTACCAAGCCACGGCGGGTTTGCCGTTAGCGCGCTACCCACTGGGCTACGCGGCCAATGCCAACAACAACGTGCTGCAACTCAACTCCGACATAAACCTGGGCTATGACCGGCAACTGACCGAGGATTTCAAGCTGACGTTGTTGGCCGGCTATAGCTATCAATACTTTCGCGGGGAACTGGTGCGGACGCAAGGGCAAGGCCAAACCCCGTTCATTACAACAGTCAGCGGCTCGTCCAGCACCACCGTGGGTTCGGCGTATGATCTAGACCAATTCGACTTGAGTGGCATTTTTGGGCAGGCCACCTTCGGCTTCCGCAACCTGGCGTTCCTGACCGGGGCTATCCGCCGCGACCGGTCGTCGAAGTTTTCGCCTTCCGAAACCAATCAATACTACCCCAAGGTGAGTGGCTCGGTGGTCGTTTCCGACCTGGGTTTCTGGCAGAACGCCGGATACAGCAAGGCCTTCAACTCGTTGAAGCTACGAGCCAGCTACGGGGAAGCCGGCGGGCTCACGGCTATCAACTCCTACGACCGATTCTATCAATATTTACCCGTGGCTTTCCAGGGCCGCGCTACTTTTTTGCCCAATGCCCAACTAGCCAACCCACGCGTACGGCCGGAGCGAGTGGCGGAGCTGGAAGTTGGGGCTGATTTGGGCTTCCTCAACGACCGGATTGGGTTAGGCGTCACGGTTTACAATCAAAAAACCAAAGATTTGGTGGTAAACCGGCTGATTGCCCCGACGCGAGGCGGTTCGACCATTGTGGAGAATGTGGCCCGGCTCAACAACAAGGGCGTGGAACTGCAACTAAGTGCCGCTCCAGTGAAAACCGCGGATTTCAATTGGGACTTTACGGTCATTTTTAGCCGCAACCGCAACAAAATTGTGGACCTAGTAGGCACATCAGCCATACCCATTGATAACGTAACGGGCGCGCCCGTGTATCTGCTTAATGGGCAGCCGGCGGGCGTGTTTTACGGCTCGGCCTATGCTCGCAACCCCAACGGTTCGTTGCTGCTCACGCCCCAGGGCTTTCCGCAGGACGAGCGCGCCACCGGTCAGTCGACGGGAGATATAAATTTCACGCCGGCCCGCGAAGCCAGCGGCCAGCCCAGCTATGCCCAGGGAACCAGCATTGCCAACGTCGTTATCGGCAACCCGAACCCGGATTGGACCGGCTCGTTCAGCACCAATTTCACGTACAAGAAGCTCTCGTTGCGGGTGCTGTTTGATGCGGTGCAGGGCGTAGACGTGTTCAATGCCGACTACCGTACTCGTCAGGGCGTAGGCTTGGGAGACTTGGCCGAGCAAGAGCTGCGTGGCGAACTGCCGCGCGGCTATATCTTCTCGGTGTACAACACGCAGGAGTTCCGCGTTGATGACGGCTCCTTCGTGAAGCTGCGCGAAACGGCGCTTACCTACACCCTGCCTACCCTCAGCAAGTTTATTAGCAACCTCGATGTTTCACTGATAGGCCGCAACCTTTACTCGTGGGACGATTACAAGGGCTTTGACCCCGAAACCAGTGCGGGTGGTTCCTCTGATTTGCTACGAGCCATTGATTTCGGCAACGTGCCTATTCCGCGCACTTACCAGCTTCGCTTGTCGGCCACTTTCTAGCCAGGTTCTGGCTTCCTATTATTCTGTTTTCCCATGAAAAAGATACTAGTACTGTTGGCCGTTCTGTCGCTCACGATGGGCAGCTGCAACAAAGAATACCTGAACCCCAGCGCCGCCAGTGAAGAGCAGGTGATAACCAATTCCGACGGCCTAATTACCGTGTGCAACGGCATGCAGGTGCGCTTAACTACCGGAGGGGCGCTAAGCCCGCTCTACAACACTGTGGCCGCCGGGGGCCTTAGCACCCGCGAGCTGACGGTGATTAACGTCGGCAACAACGAAGAATTCAATATCAGTTTGGGTGCCGGCAACGTCACCAACCTCAACGCGGTGGTGCGCAACCTCTGGACGCAGGCACAGATAGTGCGCAGCAACGCCGACTTGGTGCTGGCCAATGCCGACAACGCCGGCGACCCCAATACTCGCAGCGGCATCGTCGCCTATGCCAGTATTTTCAGAGCCTTGGCCATTGGTACGTTGGCGCAGTACTTCCAACAGTTGCCCATTACTACGCAGGTAAACGCGCCGTTTGTGGACCGGGTGACGGCACTACAATCCGCGGTAGCGCAACTGGAAATTGCAGCTGCGCAACTAACTGCGACGCCAGCTTCGGCCGATTTCAACAGCAAGATTATTGGGGGCATCAACTTGCCGAATACGCTGCAGGCCCTTATTGCCCGCTATAGCCTGCTGGCCGGCGACTACGACAAAGCCATTGCCGCCGCCGGTCGTGTGGACCTGAACAGCCGGTCGTACTTCACTTTCGATGATCTGGCGCGCAATGCGGTATCGGAGGTAGCTTTCGGTAACCGCAACGTTTTTGAGCCGACGGATGTGAGTCTAGGATTAACAGGGGCTCTGGCTCCGGAAGCCAACGACCGGCGAATTCCCTTTTACACCCGCGCCAATCCTACCTCAACGCAGAACCGTGGCACGGGCTTCTATACGGCCAGCGTTGCGCCCGTTCCGGTGTACGTGCCCGGCGAGATGCCGCTAATTCGGGCCGAGGCCTACGCCCGCAAAAATGATTTGGTCAACGCCGTGACGGAGTTGAACCGGGTACGGACCAGTACCGCTTTTGCTACTACTATAGTAGTTGGCACCGCCTCTTACCCTACGGCACCTCCCGGGGCGGGTTTGCCGCCGTATGCCGGCCCGCTCACCCAAGACGCAGTTCTGCTAGACATCTACCGTAACCGCCAAGTGGAACTGGCCTTTCAAGGATTTCGCCTGGAAGATAGCCGCCGGTTCGGGCGGCCGGGACCGGGAGCCGCCGGTTCGGAGCGGAACCGTAATTTTTATCCCTATCCGCGGGTAGAGCGTGAAGATAATCCTGTCACCCCAGAAGACCCGGCTATCTAACTGATAGTTGAAACCCAGCTTTTAGCTTCCCTCTCGGAAAAGGAGGGGAGCTATAACAGCAACTAGCTTCTTTGTTAACGGGACCAGGCTTCATGCTTAATCGATGTAAGTTACTGGCCTCTATGTAGCCCGTTCATTTATCCTGCCCATGCAAACTACCACCCAAGCCGCCATTGAAACCACGCATGCCCAGCCACTAGTCGAGGCGTCGCAGCCGGCGCGACTTATCTCGCTTGATGTGTTTCGCGGCCTTACGGTGGCGGCCATGATTCTGGTGAACAATCCGGGTGACTGGGGGCACATCTATGCGCCGCTAGAACACGCGCACTGGCACGGCTGCACGCCCACCGACCTGATCTTTCCGTTCTTTCTCTTCATTGTGGGAGTGAGTATTGTGTATGCGCTGGATGGGGCGCGGCGGCAACCCGAAACGCATGGGCGCACGATGGTGCGCATTCTGAAGCGCTCGGCTATCCTGTTTGGGCTAGGGTTGCTTTCGGCACTGTTTCCGAGGTTTGAGTTCGAGACGGTACGGGTTCCAGGGGTGCTGGCGCGTATTTCGTGGGTGTTTTTGATCTGCGGGATACTGTTTCTGAAAACCACTCGTCGGCAGCAAATTGGTTTGCTGGCTTTCTGCTTGATGTTCTACAACGTGCTGATGCAAGTGGTGCCTGTACCCGGTTTTGGGCCGGCCAACTTGGAAGCCAGCACCAACCTCGGCGCGTGGCTGGATCGGCTGGTGTTCACCGAGAAGCACTTGTGGGCCAGCAGCCGCACCTGGGACCCGGAAGGGCTGCTAGGCACGTTGCCGGCCGTGGGTACCGGCCTACTGGGCATGCTCACCGGGCAATGGCTGCGTCGTAAAGACGTGGACCCGGCTACTCGGGTGGCGTGGCTGTTTGTGGCAGGTGGCGCAGTGGTTATTCTAGGATTGATCTGGAACGGGTGGTTTCCCATCAACAAGGCCCTCTGGACCAGCTCGTTCGTGCTCTACGCCGGCGGACTGGCCATGGCTACGTTGGCGGGCCTCTACTGGCTAACGGATGTGCAAGGCTACCGCCGCTTTACTACGCCCGCGCTGATCTATGGCGTTAATGCCATTACGGTGTTCTTTCTGTCGGCTATTGTGGCTAAGTCGCTTAACATTATCAAGGTAATGGAGGCTGATGTGCCCCTCAAAACCTGGCTCTACACCACCTTTTTCACGCCGTATTTCAGTCCGGTCAATGCGTCGTTGGCCGGCGCGATTGTGTGCGTTTTGATCTGGCTGGGCATCTTGTGGGTGATGTATAAGAAGCGGATTATCATCAAAGTCTGAGGCGGAAATTGGTGCTTACTTCTACCAAGACGTAGGAATTTCCGTACTTCCACTATGAAAAAACTGTGGATACTGGCGGCCAGTCTTTTGCTGGCGGCCCCAATCGTGAGTGCCCAATCAACAACTGCTGCTACTGCCTCGGCTGCGCCGGTTTCGGCTAGCCACCGCAAAGCCGCTGAAGAACTGCTCGTTGTAACGGGAAGTGAGAAGAATACCACCTCCATGATGAACCAGATGCTGGAGGCGCAAATAGCCCAGCGCCCCGAGATGAAGGCGGTGGAACCCGAAATGCGCGCCTTCATCACGAAGTACATGGGTTGGCCGGCTATCAAAGACGACATAACGACGCTCTATACCAAGGAATTCACGGAAAAGGAGCTGAAAGAGCTAACCAAGTTCTATCAAACACCCACGGGCCGTAAAACCATCGAGAAAATGCCGCAACTTATGATGGCGGGCGTAGAAGTAGGGCAGAAGCGCGTACAAGAACACTTGCCTGAATTGCAGCAGGTAATTGGCGAGAAAATGAAGTCGCAGCAGCCTGCCACTCAACCGCCTGCAACTCAACCACCCGTAGGACAACCACCCGTGAAGCCATAGTGCGTTTACACTTCTCTGCTTAACACACCCAACCACTTAGCAAAAGGCCGTCAAATTGAGTTCAACTCAATCTGGCGGCCTTTTCGTGTATGCGATTTTTGCTGTCTCACTTGAACGTGTAGCCCGCAAAGTCCTGCCGAAGCTTGGTTTTCAGTAGCTTACCAGTGGCTGTGTGCGGCAACTCATTCACGAATTCCACGGCGTCGGGCTTCCACCAAGTGGCTACTTTGCCGTCGTAGAAATTTAGCAGTTCTTCTTTGCTCACAGTAGCATCAGGTTTGCGAACCACGACCAATAAAGGCCGCTCGCTCCATTTGGGGTGGGGTACCCCGATGACGGCCGCCTCGGCTACTTGGGGGTGAGCAACGGCCAGGTTCTCTAGCTCGATGCTGGAAATCCATTCCCCGCCCGACTTGATAACGTCTTTCGAGCGGTCGGTGATTTGCATGAAGCCGTCGGGGTCGATGGTGGCTACGTCGCCGGTGCGGAACCAGCCTGATTTGGTTAGCTCGCCGGGGTGGTTGGCCCGGAAATACTCGGCCACTACGAACGGCCCGCGCACCAGCAAGTCGCCGAAGGCCACGCCGTCGGTGGGCAGCTCTTTGCCTTCGTCGTCCACTATCTTCATGTCGATGCCAAAAACTGAACGGCCCTGCTTGGTTTGGATGGCGAACTGCTCGTCTTCGCTGAGCGACAAATGTTTGGTTTTGAGGGTGCAGACGGTACCCAAGGGCGAGGTTTCGCTCATGCCCCAGGCGTGCCGGATTTCCACGCCCAGCTCTTCGTCAAATGCCTTAAGCAATGCTGGTGGACAGGAAGCGCCCCCCACAATCATGCGCTTGAGAGTGCTGAACTGTAGTTTTTTCTCGCGCATAAACGTCAGCAACCCAAACCAAATAGTAGGTACGCCCGCCGTGAAGGTGACGCCTTCCTGCTCGTACAATTCATAGAGACTAGCCGCATCCAGGCCGGGGCCGGGCATCACCAGTTTGCAGCCGTTGAGCGGCGCGGCATACGGAATGCCCCAGGCATTGACGTGAAACATGGGAACCACCGGCAATACCACGTCGCGGGCCGAGCAGTTGAAGCAGTCGGGGAGGGAAGCGGCGTAGGAGTGCAGCAGCGTAGAACGATGGGAGTAGAGCACGCCCTTGGGCTGGTCGGTGGTGCCGGAGGTATAGCAGAGCGAAGAAGCGGTATTTTCGTCGAATACCGGCCACTCGTAGTCGGCGGGCTGGGCGGCCACTAGGTCTTCGTAGCAGCGCAAGCCACCCGGAAACACCGTGTCGGGCATGTGGGCCCGGTCGGTCATCAGCACCCAGCTTTCCACCGTAGGGCAATGGGGCACCAGCTTCTCGGCCAGCGGCAAAAAAGTGAGGTCGAAAAACAGTAGCTGGTCTTCGGCGTGGTTGATGATGTACACCAGTTGCTCGAAGAACAGCCGGGGGTTGATGGTGTGGCAAACCGCTCCCATGCCCGAAATACCGTAATACAGCTCTAAGTGGCGGTGCGTGTTCCAAGCCAAAGTGCCCACCCGGCTGCTCCGGCGGACCCCAAGCTCCAGCAAGACGTTGGCTACCTGCCGGCTGCGGCGCCCCAAGTCGGCGTAGGTGTAGCGGTGAATCAGGCCTTCCGGCATGCGCGACACCACTTCGGTATCGGCGTGCCACTTGGCGGCGTACTCCAGCAGCCCCGCAATGCGTAGGGGCTCGTTCATCATCAGACCTAACATAGAGCGGCGTGGGAATGGTGGGACAGATGCCGAACAAGCTACCAAAAAATCGGCGCTTACGCGGCGATACGCCGCGTCTGCCTAGAAGAAGGAAAGTTTATTGGCAATAATGAGGTAGCCAGTACCGTGCGCTACAGAAAGCTGCAGAAGAAAGCTTGCTAAGGAAAAAAAAGTCGGAATGTTCTGATTTTAGACCATCTACTGCCTCCTCTCGGGGTTGTAAATAATCTAGACTTATCAATGTAAGTATGATTATAGAAAGTAAATTATGAACACAGTTCAGCTTGTTTCGTAAGGGGAGGAAGCAGAAGAAATACCTGCTTCTTTTAGCGTATGTATCTCGATTATACTGCATCTGATTTCCTGGCCATTAGCTACAACTGCGACACACAGATACTAGTGAGTCGGTGGCTGCGGCCCGTAACCCCAGTTGAATCGCGCCGGGGCTACGACGAGCTACTACTAGTTGCTCGTCAGCAGAAAGCAACTTACTGGCTGATTGATGTGCGGCGGTGCCACGCTAGTACCCCCGAAACGCTGCACTGGCTCAAGGATCGTTATTATCCTAAACTGGCCGCTGAGCTAGAGTCGCTCGTGTGCGCGGTCTACTTTATGTCGCCGGACTTGCGCAAGGACTTCGAAGTGGACGGTGCATTCTTGGAACCTGCTTCCGACACTGACAAGCCATTTCGCCTAAGTTTGTACACCACGGAAGGCGAATGTCTGAATTGGCTTTTGCAGCAGCAGACTGCTAAGTTGCCTGCCGCCAGATAAACGCTTTTGGAATTGCTATTGAATTCTTCCGAATTATAAACTACAACCTGACGCCGCTACGTAACTCGGTGGAATACCGTCTCTAAGCCACGACGTAGAGTATAAGCTACTGATCTACTGACGTTTCCACCTTTAGCTTTTGCACCGGCCGTACGCTCTCCAGTGCCACCTGCAACACGTTGGTGCGGACGTTCAGGCTGGAAATCTTGTTGTTGCGGCGCGTCGGGTTCACGCGGTTGGTGAGCACAACACAGACGATTTCCTCTTTCGGATCAACCCAAAAGTAGGTACCTGTAAAGCCCGTATGGCCATAACTCAGCGGCGAAGCACTCTTAGCCGAGTTGACGGACGGATTGGCCGCGGGCCTGTCGAAGCCGAGGGCACGGCGGTTGTCGGGGCAGAACTGGCACTTGGTGTATTCGGCCAGCGTTTCGGCCTTCAGCAACTGCTGCCCGCCGTACTTGCCGTTCCAGGCGTATAGCTGCACGATCTTGGCCAAGTCGTTGGCGTTGCCGAAGAGGCCAGCGTGGCCCGAGAAACCACCGAGCAACGCCGCCCCTTCATCATCAACGGTGCCTTGCAGTAGCTGGTGGCGGAACAGGGAGTCGTATTCGGTGGGGGTGATGCGGCCGAGTGGGAAGCGGCGTGTGGGGTTGTAGCCCAGAGTGGTAGCGCCCAGCGGCCGGTACAGCTCGTCGTTGATAAACTGCGCCAGCGGCTTGCCCGAGGCCGACTGCACAAACCGCGGGTACATAATGAACGACAAATCCGAGTACACGTAGCCCGGCTTCTCGTTCAGCGGCGACTCGCCAATGGCCTTGGTGATGCGCTCCGGAAAGTCCTTGCGGGCCCACAACCCGGTGGCGGCGCGCAGCGGAAAGCGGGCCGAGGAGTCGGGGCGGAAGAAGCGCCGGCTTAGCTCCGAGGGCTTGGTGAGCGACACATCTTTGGCGTCCAGGCGGTTGCCGAACAGCGCATTGAAGATGCCGCGCGGCTTGGTGTAGTCTTTCCAGAACGGTATCCAGGCCTTCAGGCGGGCTTGGTGCGTCAGCACGTCGCGCAGCTTCAGGTCTTGCTTGTTGGTGCCTACAAACTCGGGAAAGAGCTGGCCCAGGGTCATGTCGGGGTTGAACTTGCTTTGGTCTTGCAGCCTCATCAGGGCCGGCAGCGCCGCCGATACTTTGGTTAGGGACGCCAAATCGTAGAGGTCGGTGTTGCGGACGGCGCGGCTGGGCCGGCCACCCTGCGAAGGTGCGTTGGGGAAGGTGTGCGTGCCGTAGCTTTTGCGCAGCACCACTGTACCGCGCCGCGCAATCAACACTTCGGCGCCGGGGAAGGCCCGGGCCGCCAGCGCCCCGTTCATGATGGAATCCACGCGGGCTTCGAGGTTGTTGTTCATGCCCACGGCCTCGGGGAAGCTGTAGCGTAGACGCGTGCCGCCCTGCGTGGCAAGTCCCGCGCCGTAGCTGTACCGGTCCGATACGGTTACGGGCAGCTTACCCGTAGCCGAAATGCCGCCGAAAATCACTTCGGCCGTTACATCTTGTGCGTTTTTACTTTCCTGGTACGCCAGCACCACCGCATCGGCGCGGTCCAAGTCCCGGATTTTGGCTACCGCATAGGCGGAACCGAAAACCGACACCACCAGCTTCTGGCCCGGCCGGCCTAGCTCGCGCAGCAGCACGTTGGCCTCGGCTGACACGCCGAAGTTGGTGGCCGGCAGGCGGCCAAGGTTGTTCAAACCCACCAGCAGCACGTTGTAAGATTTCAGTGTCTCGCGCATCTTGGTTAGCTCGTCCAGCGTCGGGGTAGCCGACATCCAGTAATGGCGCGCCGGCGCGTAATCGGCCACCATGCGCTGAAAATCGGTGGTGTCCTTGGTGCCGATGGTGAGCGTAGCTAGCCGCAGCGTATCGAGGCGTTGGAGGGGCAGCAGGTTTTTCTGGTTGCGCAGCACCGTTACGCTTAGTTCCGTGAGGCGCTGGCTTAGGTACTGGGCGTGCGGCGTGTTCAGGTCGGCAACAAGGTTTTGCAGTGGAATGGGCTTGTACTTGTTGAGGCCCGCCCACTCTTTCAGGGCCAATACCTTGCGGCAACGCGCATCAAGATCGGCCTGCGAAATGAGGCCACTATCGACGGCGGCGCGCACCATTTGCAGGGCCAGCGGCACGTTCTTCGAGAATTCCAGCACGTCGTTGCCGGCTATCAAGGCGCGCACATCGGCGTCGCCGGGCGGGTACTTGCTGATGACGCCCTTCATGTTCATGGCATCAGTGAAAATGACGCCCTCAAACCCCATTTTCTCTTTGAGCAGGCCCGTGGTAATGGGTTGGGAAAGGGTAGAAGGTAGGCCCGTGGTGTCCAGGGCCGGAATGTTGAGGTGGGCCACCATCATGCCGCCGAGGCCGCGCCGCATCAAATCCCGGAACGGAAACAGCTCCAGCGTATCAATCCGCTTCCGGTCGATGCGCAGCAAGGGCAAAGCCAGGTGCGAGTCGGTGTCGGTGTCGCCGTGACCGGGGAAGTGCTTGGCTACGGCCAGAATGTTGGCATCCTGCATGCCCTTCATGTAGAGGTAGCTTTTCTCGGTTACGCTCTGGCGGTCCTCGCCCCAGCTACGGAAGCCAATGACCGGGTTGGCAGCGTTGTTGTTGACGTCCACGACCGGCGCAAAATTGACGTGCATACCCAGCCGCTTGAACTGCGCCGCCACTTCGGTGCCCATCTCATAAACAAGCTGATTGTCGCGGATGCCGCCCATGCTCATCTGGTAGGGAAAGCGCTGCACGCTGTCTAGGCGCATGCCCACGCCCCATTCGGCGTCCATGGCCACCAGCAGGGGGACTTTGCTTTCACTTTGGTAGCGGTTCAGCAGCCGGCTCTGCCGCACCGGACCACCCTGAAAAACAACCAGTCCCCCGATGCCATACTGCTGAATCAGGGTGGTAATCGAGTCTTCATCAATGCGCTTGCGGTTGGAATAGGCCGCTACCATAAATAGCTGCGCTACCCGCTGATCGGGCGTGAGGGTCTTCATCACCGAATCAACCCAGCGCGAGCCGCTTAGCTGCCGGGCAAACGGCACCGGTTGATTAAGCTTTTTTGCCACCGGTGCCGCCTTCTTCGCTCGACCCTTGACGGTGGAAGTAGCCTTCGAGACGGCCGGCTTACGGCGAGTTGCGGCTTGAATGTGGCTCTTCTTCGGAGTGGGTTGCTGCTGGCGCTGGGCGAAGATATCGGGCGCCAAGAGCAGTAGCAGCCACAGAAACGAAAGACTATAGCGAGTGGACAAAACGAGAGGGTAAGGGGTTGAAAGGCGAATTTAGAGCATTGCAGGTCTTTAGCGTGCTCATGGCCACAGTCAGCCAAAAATTTCTAATAAAATTTCCTGATTATTTATTCATAAAACTATATGTAACTCAGCTAATAATGTTGTATTTTTGGAACATTAAATAGTGACTCTTACTGTTGACCTAGCTTACGACAAGTGTTGTGGTACTGGGATAAGGCCCCTAGGACTTGCTAGGTACACAGTAAGGTTGCACCCGCTCCTCTCACCACACCTATTCATACCCATAATGTTACCTCAAAGAGTATCCAAGAAGTATTATTATCCGGAAATCCTTGTAAACGCCGATGTCTATGGCATCCTACAAGAACTGCCCCCCAACAACCTCATTGTTCCGGCACCGCCCGAACCTCCCGTTTATCCCTACAATCCCAACTTATTATCGATATATTCATGGGTTGCAGGTATATGTTTTGCTCTCTATTTATTATTGCAAAACGTGTATTTAATAGCTTGGGCTCTTATTATTTCAGTGATTTCTTTATTACTAATTAGAGTGCGTTTCCGATTCGCACTCGATAAATACCATGCAGCCCGAGCCTATGCTGCTGCCTACGCAGTGCGGGTAGCAGAATACGACAGACAGTTGAAACAAACATTCCCGGCAGATAAGCTGTGGGAATATAGATTGACTTTATTAAAGCAATTCTTTGGTGGTGCTAAGAAACCTAAAAATATAACGCTTGATGATGAGCGCCATTTCAGGAAAGGTAAATCGGAAGCTATGTTTTATAAGTATTTAGTGGAATGTTTCGGTAGCAACATCCAGATAAACAAGAAACTAGACGTGTTAGATGGGTATAAGTATAATATCAGCTATTATCCTGATTTCGTGTACCAAGACAAAACAGGCCTCTATATCGATATCGAAATAGACGAGCCGTATGATGAAAAAAACGGCAAGCCTATGCATTGCGTTGGAAAAGATGATGATAGGAATAATTTTTTTATCGATAATAGATGGGCTGTAATAAGATTCACGGAAGAACAAGTGCTTAGATGGCCAGAATTATGCTGTAAAGAAATTGCTTTAGTGATTCATGAGATAAATGGAATTAGTTATACCGTGAAAGATTTCGCAGCAACTTTGCCTAAACAAAAGAAATGGATGGAGTATGAAGCTAAAGCTGTAGCGAATAGAATGTACGAACAAGAATATAGTTGATTTTACGCTTATTCTACTTTATCATTTCCGTAATAGAAAACCCCGATAGGCGCTAGCACTTATCGGGGTTTTCTATTACGGAACAGAAGGCTAGGAGTGGAAGTTAATATGCGCAATTCAAGTTGGGTATCTACTCGGTGCGGATTTAGACAGCCGACAAGTAAAAACTATCAGCACGAGCGGTAATTCACTCGCTTGGAAACGTCCTCGTAGCTAGGTTGCGGGGCGTTTTGCGTTCAGAGCCAGATGGGCAGTCATTATTCATTTTCACTATTGCTAACGAGTTGCCCAAGCAAACTTTTGCACGCGGCGCCGCGCTTGCTAGTAGCATGCTGCATTTTCTAGCGTGGAGCTAAGAGCCGAGAGCGAACTTGCCGGATTAGTGCCTGCCAACCAAAGGATTATGGCATTATCTTGAAGAGCTGAATTTTTACCGGCGCTTCAACTTATTTTGGTGCTTTGTATTGCTCGTTACTCCACTATTGACTGCTTTAAGCAGTCGTAGTTGGCCTCGGCCGCACCTGCCTCAGGCCACCATACACTTCGGGTTAGGATATACGCCATCCTAGCCGCCGTCCCGATTGCCTGACTTGCCGCTCGGCTTACCTGCCGAGGCGGTTTAGGTGCTGGCAAGCCTGCCTACCGCTGCCTAATCTATTGCTACTCCGCTCACTGCGTCGTTGCGGCGCTCGAACTGCTATGCTCTTTACTGTCGGCGCTTCTGCTGGTTATAAGCTTTGCTTCTCATCCATTCTTCCCACCTCATCTTGTTATCCTCATGAAAAAATCCATCAAAAGCAGAAAATACGCCCTGCGCTCCTGGGCTAGCAGCATCCTGTTGATAGCAGCCGGCCTGCTAAGTTTCGAGGCAGCGGCGCAGACACTTACTCCGGTGCAGCAGTACGGCCAATTGAAAGTGGTTGGTAGTAAGATTGTTGACAAGAACAACCAGCCCATTAGTTTAGCTGGCAACAGCTTGTTCTGGAGCAACGATGGATGGGGCGGCGAAAAATACTACAATGCCAACGTAGTGGGCTGGCTCAAGAACAACTGGCAAGCCAAGATTGTGCGCGTGGCCATGGGTATCAACGAGAGTGGCGGCTACTTAAGCAACCCGGCCCGCGAAAAGCAAAAAGTGAAAACCGTGGTGGATGCCTGTCTGGCTGCCGGGCTGTACGTTATCATCGACTGGCATTCGCACCAGGCCGAGCAGCAACAGCAGCAAGCCATTGCCTTCTTCAAAGAAATGGCTACCACTTATGGTAATTCGCCCAACGTTATGTACGAGGTATACAACGAACCCTTGCAGGTGTCGTGGAGCGGGGTAGTGAAGCCGTACGCCGAAGCTGTGGCGGGCGCCATTCGTGCCATCGACCCCGACAATCTGATTATTGTCGGTACGCCCACTTGGTCGCAGGATGTGGATGTGGCAGCCAGCAGCCCTATTACGCGCTACACCAACATTGCGTATACCCTACACTTCTACGCGGCCACGCACAAGGCAAGTTTACGGGCCAAGGCTCAAACGGCACTCAGCAAAGGCGTGGCGTTGTTTGTGACGGAATACGGTACCACGGAAGCTTCTGGCAATGGCTACGTAGATGCCGCCTCCACTCAGGAATGGATGAATTTCATGAAGCAAAACGGTATCAGCCACCTGAACTGGTCGGTCAACGACAAAGCAGAATCCGCCTCAGTTCTCAAACTCGGCACCAGCCCCACTAGTGCCTGGTCCGATAGCTACCTAACGCAGTCGGGGACTTTGGTGAAAGGCTATATTCAAAACTGGAACGGCACCACTACCGGCGGAGGGCCTACTACGCCCCCCACGCCGCCTACGACGGGTGGCACCACGGTGCAAGCGGAAAGTTACCATGCCATGGCGGGCGTGCAGACGGAAACCACCTCCGACACCGGGGGCGGCTTGAACGTGGGTTATCTAGACAACGGCGACTGGATGGCGTATACCATTGACGTGCCTACGGCGGGCAGCTATTTAATTCAGTACCGGGTAGCTAGCCTCAACGGCGGCGGGCGCATCAGTCTGGAGCAAAATGCGGGTACTACTATCCGGGGTACTTTAGCCGTGCCTGCCACCGGCGGCTGGCAAACCTGGACCACTATTTCGCACACGGTAACGCTGGCGGCGGGGCGGCAGGATATTGCCATTGGAGTGGCAACTGGCGGCTACAATCTCAATTGGTGGAGCTTCACCAAAGCCACCACCGGCAGCCGGGTTGCCGCCCCCCAAACGGCCGTAGCCTTATACCCAAATCCAACCCAGAGTCAGCTGACGGTAGCTGTGCCCGAGACTACCAATGGCGCGCGTATCACGGTGCTTAATGCGCAGGGCCGTGAGGTGCTTGCCCGTAACGTAAGTAGTGCCAGTGCCAGCCAGAACGTGCAGCTGACCGTGGCCACGTTGGAGCCTGGCGTTTACTCGGTGCAGGTAATCAGCAATGGCAGCGTCACGACGCATCGTTTCGTGAAACAGTAGCCGGAATACTACTTATCGGAAAGGTCCGACGGGCATGGTTCGTCGGACCTTTTCTTGGTTATTGAATCCAGGGAAGAACCTGCCCAAGCAATTTTCGGCTTCCTTCAGTTGACGTAGTAGATGGCATATACCCCGCTTCGACTCCCTACTTCAGTTCGATATTCTCCGCGTAAATCACCTTGCCGGCCTCATCTTTTAGCGCGGCGGTTACGAGCAGTTTCTTGCCTTGCTGGCGGAAATGGAACAGGCCGTAATGCTTCTGATTGACCAGCGGACCCACGCGCAGGTCGTTGGGCTCCCCGTTGTTGTGAGCCGCTGGGTGCGTAAGGCCGCTTGAGGTTACCTCGTACACCGGGTAGGTGACACCGGGTATGGTTGTTTTCGATATTTCCCCAATGTGCCGGTCGCCGCTAACTAGCAGCACGCCCTTCGCGTGGGAGCTCGCCAGCAGGGCGAGCAGGCGCTGATGGGCTACGGGGAAGTTGGCCCACTTCTCGAAGCGGTGCTGCTGAGGCAAAAATTGAATACCCGACGCAATAATGTGGGCGTCGGCCGTGCTGTTGGTGAGTTGCTGTTGTAGCCACTGCCACTGCGTTTCGCCTAGAAGGTCGCCGGTGAGGTTGGGCTGATAAACCTGCTGCGCATCCCGGTAGAGCGAATCCTGGAAATACCGGTCGTCGAGCAGAATTACTTTCACCTTTTTCTTGCCCACCTTATACTCATAGGCTGTGTAGATGCCTTCCTGGCGGCGGCGCGGACTATTGGCGGGTTCTTGCAGAAAGTCGAGGGCTACTTGCTGACTTTGCTTTTTGAAAGGGTAGGTTTTGTTGCCGTCGTTGCGGCCGTAGTCGTGGTCGTCCCAGGTGCCGATGATGGTGGGCACTTGCGCCCGAAACTGGCTGTAACCCGGCAGGTTGAACTGCGTGTCGTACTTCTGCTTGAGTACTGCCATGTCGTCGGTGTCGCCGTAGATGTTGTCGCCGAGCCAGATCCAGATGTCGGGTGTGTCTTTGGCAATAACGGGCCAGAGCGGCTGCGGCAAGTCGATGCGGTTGCAAGAGCCGAAAGCCACTGTCAGCTCTTTTTTGCTTTGCGCCTGCGTAGTAGATTCGTTCAGGAGCAAACCAACTGCTAGCAGGAATAACAGATATTTCTTCATGCTACAAAGATGACATGTTGCGCTTTGCTGCTGCACCGCAACACGATAAAGAAGGTGTTACAGCAGCCGTGGGTTGAGGTAGAGGCTGCTTAGGAAGTCGCCAGACGGCCATGCTGAGCTTAGCGAAGTATCTTGCCCGCTTCGTTGCTGATGGTGAACGATGTAGAGACGCGACACTTCGCGTCTCGGCGTTGAACGACCTGATCCACGCGGTTCAAATAACCTCAGCAACGAGGAGACGCGAAGTGTCGCGTCTCTACAGCCGTTCTACGAAGCGGGAGAGATGCTTCGCCAAGCTCAATATGACCGTCTGCAACTTCCTAAATAGCTTCATAAAAAAGCCCACCGCATTATCCGGTGGGCTTTTGTCTTACTATTAAGAATTACAGATTGTTTTTTCTGGTGGAAAGCCCAGCACAGCTGTATTAGCCTTTTTTCACGGCTTCGAAGCGGCGGTTGGCTTCCGACCAGTTCACCACGTTCCAGAAGGCGGCCACGTACTCGGGGCGCTTGTTTTGATACTTCAAATAGTAGGCGTGCTCCCACACATCGAGGCCGAGTACGGGCGTACCGTGCTGAATGCCCGCAACGTCCATCAGCGGATTATCCTGGTTGGGAGTCGAGGAAATAAAGAGCTTACCCGTGTTATCGGCGCTCAGCCAAGCCCAACCCGAACCAAAGCGGCTGGTAGCGGCAGTGGCAAACTGCTCCTTGAACTTGTCGAACGAGCCGAAGGTGCTGGTAATGGCCGTAGCCAGCGTGCCCGTAGGCTGCCCGCCCCCTTTGGCCGACAGCAACTGCCAGAACATAGAGTGGTTGAAGTGGCCGCCGGCGTTGTTGCGCACCGCATCGGGTTGCTTGCTGGCTGAAGCGAGCAAGTCGGCCAACGGCATTTTTTCCTGGGGTTTGCCAACTACTGCCTCGTTCAGCTTCGTGACGTAGGTTTTGTGGTGCGCATCGTGGTGCACCTCCATGGTGCGCGCATCGATGTGCGGCTCCAAAGCATTGAAGGCGTAGGGCAAGGCCGGCAGCGTGAACGGGCCGTCGGCAATAGGGGTGGCACGGGCTTCGCGGAGCAGCTTTTCGTCGTGGGCGCGGGCTAGCAAAGCCGGACTTACCAGGGCACCAACCATGGTCATAAGACCGTTTTTCAAAAAATCTCGCTTCAGCATGACGTCGAAAGTAGGAGTGAGGAAAGGAAAAGTAGTGTTTAGTAGGACCAAGATAGGGCCCGCTGGGTTTACGCGGATGAAGAAAAATGTATCGTGCTCAACTGCAGGGTACTGCGCTTATCGGTATCGTATTTGTATTGAGGGGAGAAGTCTTCACTTTTTCCGTTTCGGAAACCGTGCTTGAATCTACCTTTGCGGTGTCGGTATATAGTTCAGGCATTAAACTCCGTTTTACGGTTTTCTCCTTTCGTATTCATTTAATCTGCCTCGCCTTGTTCTCACTTGTTTTTTCTGCGTTCCGTTGGTCGTCGTTGCGCTTGCTGCTGACGAGCGGATTTTTCCTGGTGGCCTTTCTCGGCCTGAACGTTGCCGCCGTGGCGCAGTACACGGTGCGGGGCACTATCACCGACAAAGAAACCAAGGAGGTGCTGCCCTTTGTGAGCATCTCGGTGGCGGGGACCACCAACGGCACGGCCAGCAACGCCAACGGCGAGTTTACGCTCGTGCTCAAGGACGTACCGCGCACTCTTATTTTCTCGGAGCTGGGCCACTTGCGCGACACTGTGCGCGTAACGCAGGCCACCTACGCTACGCCGCTACAAGTGGCGTTGGCGCCGGCTTCGGTGGCGCTGCCCGAAGTGAAAGTGAACAGCTATCCTTTTCAATTAGTGGAAAAGGCTTTCCGGCAATTGCAAAGCAACTACTCCAAGAAGTTTTACGGCAAGGCGTACTACCGCCAGCTCACGCGCATCAGCAACGAGCCCACCGAGCTCCAAGAAGTGGTATGGAACGTGAAATCCAACCCGGCGCGCATCGAAGGCACAACCATTGCGCAGGGTCGCTACGCCGCCAAGCAAGCGGCCACAGCCTTCAGCAACTTCTCTATCTACACCCGCCGCTACGGCCTCTACGATGCCGGCATGGACAGCACCAAGTCGTTGGCGCTGCTCAGCCCGAACACCGTGAAAAACTACCTGCTGGAACTGAAAGGTTTGCTCGACCAAGACAGCAGCACCATTGCCGAAATATCCTTCGAGACCCGGCCCGAAATAAAGTACCAGTCTTCCGGTACCATTTGGATCAATATTGAAACCAACAAGATTGTGCGCTACAAGATGACGCAGCCTAGTTTCACGGCCACGTCCAGCAACCCCAATCAGAAATTCAAGAACCCCAAGCTGTCCGTCGATATGGTGTTTCAGCCCACGGATGCGCCCGTTTCTCCCCTCGACCACATGCAGGTGGACTTAACGGCTGATTTAGCAACCGGCACCAAATCCGGCACCGTACCCCTGAGCGTAACGTCGTTCACCTACTTCTACGATACGTCCACCACGCCCACCAGCATCCCCTACGCCCGCGCCAGCCTCGACGACCGGGACCTGGAAATCATCAAAGCCACCAAATACGACCCCGAGTTCTGGGCCAACAACCCCGTAGTGCAGCGCACCCCCGTCGAGGACGAAGTGGTAGCTTCCTTCGAGAAGAAAGGCGCCTTTGGTACCATGGTCAAGAAGGCCGAACCCAAAGCCGATATCCGAATCCGGGACGGAAAAATAGAGTAGGCGCTACTAGCTACTGTTTATTAAAAAAGGCCGCCCTGCTCACAGGGTGGCCTTTTTATTGCTTAGCGCTGAAAGAGAGCTACGGGTTGGTGCTCCACATGCCAGCCTCTTTGATGAAGATGCGGCGGTTGAGTTTGAGCTGCGATACGATGAATTCGGCGAGGTCTTCGGGCTGCATCACCTTGTCGGGGTTGCCGTCGGTGAGCTTGTTGCTAACAGCCAATTCGGTGGCTACGGTACTCGGCGTAAGGGCCGAAACGCGGATGTTGTGCTTGCGCACTTCCTGCATCAACGACTCGGTGAGGCCCATAACCGCAAACTTGGAGGCGCTGTAGGCGCTGGTAGTAGCCGCACCCCGCAAGCCAGCCGTAGAGGAAATATTGATGATGTCGCCGGTTTCGCGCGCTATCATGCCGGGCAGCACGGCGCGGGTGGCGTAGTACGTGCCAAAGAGGTTCACCTGCACAATCTGCTCCCACTCGGCCGGGTCCATGTCAACGAGTTTGGCGAAGGTGCCGATGCCGGCATTATTGATTAGGATATCGATGGTGCCTAGCGCGGTTTCCACTTGGGTTACGGCAGCTTCCACGGCAGCGCGGTCGGCAATGTCGGCTGCTACGATGGTGGCTTTCACGCCTAGTGCTTCCACTTCCCGCGCTACTTGCTGTAGCTGGGTTTCCGTGCGAGCGAGCAGCGCCACGTTCACGCCTTCTTGCGCCAAGGCAATAGCTACGGCCCGGCCAATGCCCTTGCCAGCGCCTGTTACGAGGGCGTTCTTCCCGGTAATTGATTCCATGAAATACGGCTTGAGAGGTAAGTAAGAAAAGCCTTTATAACCAAGCTACTTTGAAACAGTTATTGCGCTTTGCAGTTCACTCCTGATCAGGAGGCTATAAAGCGTTGTAGATCAGAATGTAGCAACTGCAAAGCTTACCCTAGTTTATTTCAATACTTACTCAATAGAGCAAAGGAAGTTGCTAGCAGAGCTTTGGCAACAGCATAAGATGAATTGTCGAGATTAAACTTTAAAAACAAACATATAGGCTTGGCTTCTTGCCTTGGTCTTAGCATTGTACTTTAAAATGAAAAAATTAAGCAATAGCAGAATAATAGTATGCTTCATTTAAAGTTTTAATATAATAAATATTATAAATAAATGGCACATTAAGCGTTTAAATGAATAAATAACTTAGAATAATTTAATATATAAAAAATGAATTCGATAAAAGGATTTTTATGTATATACCTGTATGTCTGCGAATTGCGCATCGTAAAATTATTATAAACGTAAATTTGTGCATCGATAAAGCTGTTGCTTGTAACCTACCCTACTATGAAAACCTCTTTACTCTCTTTAGCCTTGAGCTTGCTATGCGTGCTGGGAGCTTTGCCGCAAGCAAAAGCCCAGATTCGGTACGAGTCCACACTTCCGGGCAACTGGAACACCTCCATCTGGAGAGTCACTGATTTGCGCCCCGGCGTCAACCCGGCTCCCAACCCCTTTCCCTTGCCGGATGCCAACAATATTGTAGTGGTCAACAACCCGATTTTTCTCAACATAAACTACAATGTAGTTGGTGATAATGGGTTGCTAACCGTCAATGCCGGCGGTTCGCTTTCACACAATACGTCGCGCTTTGTTCTCGATATTGGTGACAGAAATGCCCCACCGGTAAGGAACCCTCAGCCGCGCATCGTATTAGCGTCGCAAAACACGGTCGCCTTAAACCTCTACCAACTTCAATTTCATAAGGCATTAGGAAGCCTCAATGCTCCGATTATACTTAACTCCTGCATAACGTTTGGCAATAATACTGATCTAACGCTTACGTCCTCTGTCTTCATTAGTGGCAACTTAGTGGTTTTGACAGGCAACAGCAGCATAAATAATCGAACGGTAACAGCAGGTTCGCTCATTGTTGCAGGCCAACTAGACGGCAACAATAATTCAATCAGAAACTTCAATACCAGCGTAACCATAGTCGGAACTACAATCGAGTGTCAGGCTGTTCCGCTTCCGGTAGAGCTGACCCGCTTTGCGGCGGTGTTCGAGAACAACTCGGTGCAACTGCGCTGGACTACGGCTAGCGAGAAAGACGCTGCCAACTTTTCGATTGAGCGTTCTTTTGATGGCCAAAACTTCAGCGCGGTTGCCGTGGTGCCGGCCGCTGGTACTTCCGCCACCCGCCGCGAATACCAAGCAATTGACCGTGGTATGCGCAGTGGGTTAAACTACTACCGCTTAAAACAAACAGATTTAGACGGTACTTTTGCCTACTCACAAGTGCTACCGGTACAAGTTGGAGAAGTTGCCCAGCAACTGGAAGCGTATAGCAGCCAAGGCAACCTCAACATTGTGTTGCAAATGCCCGGTACGTTGCAGCAACTGCGGGTGCTCGATTCTATGGGCCGGGTGCTTTACACCGAAACCTTGTCCGAGGGGGCTACCGGACTCGTAACGCGTACAATACCCATGGCGGGAGGCGCCGAGAACCGCGTGTATATGGTACAGGCTGTGACGTCGCAGGGTGTAGTGAACAAAAAATTCATGACGGTCTATTAAGCAGCCGACATCTTCTGTAAAAGCTAAACCACAAAAAGCCCATGAGGATGTTCCTCATGGGCTTTTTGTGGTTTCCGCACGATGAATAAGGCAACATGAATGTTGAGGCCTTCTGTGAACCGCGCAAACCCCTTACCTTTTGGCCACGAAACCTTGTTGTAACTTATACATGAAGAAGTTTGCCTTTACCGGCCTGCTGGCTATGACCCTGCTAAGCGCCTGCAATCAGCAAAAACCTGCTGCCGATGGCAGCACAGCCATTGAAACCGACGTGGCCAACATCAAGAACTTGCCCGATCTTTTTGCCGGCTATTGGGAAGAGCAGGCTCGCCTGTTTCCGCTCGACGCTACCACGCAAGGCGACAACCGCTACAACGACCAACTGCCCAACGACCAGACCCGCGCCTTTCGGCAGCAGATCCAGACGTTCTACCAGAAGTACCTCGACGCCCTCAAGAAATTCGACCGGGAGAAGCTGTCCGAAAACGATAAAATCAGCTACGACATCTTTCAGTACGACTTGGAAACCAAGCTCCAAGGCCTGAAGCTGAACTTGTGGATGCTGCCGTTTCAGCAGTTTTGGGGCCTGCCGATTACCATGGGCCAATACGGCTCGGGCGAGGGCGTGCAGCCCTTCAAAACCGCCAAAGACTACGACAACTGGCTGGGCCGCGTACGCGGGTTCTCGGTGTGGGGCGATTCGGCCATTGCTAATTTCCGGCAGGGCCTGAAGGCCGGGGTAGTACTACCCAAAACGCTGGTGCAGAAGATGATTCCGCAGATGCGCGACTTGGTGGTGACGGACCCTGCCAAAAGCCTGTTCTACGGCCCCGTCAATCGGTTTCCGAAGGAAGTAGCACTGGAAGACCGGCAGCGCATCACGGCCGAGTACAAGAAGGCTATTATGGAGGAACTGGTGCCGACTTACCAAAAGCTTGGTGATTTCCTTGAGAAAGAGTATCTGCCGAAAGCCCGGCCTACGACCGGCATTTCGGCCGTGCCCGGCGGGCCGGAAATCTACCGCTACTACGTGAAGAGTTGGACCACCACCGACAAAACGCCAGAGGAAATCTACCAAACGGGCTTGGCCGAAGTGAAGCGCATCCGCACCGAAATGGAGAAGGTGAAAGCGCAAGTCAACTTTAAAGGCGACCTAAAAGCCTTCTTCGCCTCGCTGAAAACTGATCCTAAGCTGATGCCTTACCAGACGCCGGAAGACGTGCTGAACGCTTTCCGGGCTATTCAGGCCAAAATCACGCCCAACCTGCCCAAAATGTTTGGGCGCACGCCCAAAACGCCGTTTGAAATCCGGCAGACGGAAGCGTTCCGTGCGGCCTCAGCTTCGGCCGAGTACAACCAGGGCAGCCCCGACGGCTCGCGGCCGGGCATCTTCTACATCCCAATTGTTGATGCCAAAACGTTCAACACCACGTCGGGTATGGAGTCGCTGTTCTTGCACGAGGCTATTCCGGGCCACCACTACCAGATTTCGCTGCAACAGGAAAACGAGAACCTGCCCAAGTTCCGGCGCTTTGCCTGGTACGGAGCCATGGGCGAAGGCTGGGCGCTCTATACCGAAAGCCTCGGCAAAGAACTTGGCCTCTACACCGATCCTTACCAGTACATGGGCGCCCTCGGCGACGAAATGCACCGCGCCGTACGCCTGGTGGTTGATGTGGCTATGCACACCAAGAACATGACCCGCGAGCAGGCCATTGCCTACATGATGGACAACGAGGCCATCAGTGAGGAAGGCGCTACCGCCGAAATAGAGCGGTACATGGCCATTCCGGGCCAGGCGCTGAGCTACAAGATTGGGGCTCTGAAAATTCGGGAACTGCGCGAAAAATATCAGAAGCAACTAGGTGTTAAGAAGAATGTGCTGCGGGAACAGTATGCCGGCCAAAACAAAGAGCACTTCCGTCTTTCCGACTTTCACGATGAACTGCTGAAGGATGGCGTGATGCCGCTTTCCGTGCTGGAGCGCAAGATGGATACCTGGGCATTCGGGCAGAAGTAATAAACGGCAGGTTTACGGAAACGGGGACACTTGCTTGGCTAGCCAAGCAAGTGTCCCCGTTTCCGTGAGAGCTTCTTACCCAAATTGGGTTTGGCAAATCGAGTAAGGCTTAATTGTCATTCCGAGCAAAGCGAGGAATCCGAAAATTAACGGTAACCGAAACGCCAGTTTCCTTGCTTTCGTCGAATGACAGCAAGCTTACGCCGGGTTGAGCGATTCCAATTCCGCCATGTCTTCCGGGGAAAGCGAGATAGAGGCAGCTTGCATGTTCTCTTCCAGGTGCTTCACCTTCGAGGTGCCAGGAATGAGCAGAATGTTGGGCGCGCGGTGCAACAGCCAGCTCAGTGCCACTTGCTGTTTGGTGGCGTTGTATTTCTGGCCGATCTGGGTGAGCTTGTCCAGCGCTTGGGCATTGCCGCCGCTGAGCGGGTACCACGGAATGAAGGCAATACCATTCTGCTCGGTGTAATCTAGCTCGGTTTCCCACTTGCGGTTATCAACGCTGTACATGTTCTGCACCGACACGATTGGCACGTACTCCTGGGCCTTTTGAATTTGTTCGACAGTAACTTCCGACAACCCAATGTGCTTCACCAAACCTTCTTCCTGCACTTGCTGCAAGAATTCCAGCGTCTGCTCGAACGGCACCTCCGGATCGATGCGATGCAACTGATACAAGTCGATTTGGTCGAGCTTCAGCCGTTTCAAGCTGCCTTCCAGCGCTTCGCGCAGGTGGCTGGGACTAGCATCGATGGGCCACTGGTTGGGTCCGGTGCGCAGCAAGCCGCCTTTGGTTGCAATCAGCAGGCCGGCCGGGTAAGGATGTAAGGCTTCCGCAATCAGCTCCTCCGATACATTAGGACCGTAGCTGTCGGCCGTATCAATGAAGTTGACGCCCAGTTCCACGGCCCGTTGCAGCACCCGAATAGATTCGTCATGATCCTGGGGCGGCCCCCAGATACCGTCGCCGGTAATGCGCATGGCGCCGTAGCCCATGCGGTTCACTGTTAGGTCGCCGCCTAAAGTGTACGTGGCTTCAAAAGAAGTTTTAGTTGCGTTAGCCATTTTTAAGGTCGAGGTTGAGTGAAATGCGTAAGATCTACTAACGCAGTTTCCAACCATTGGGTGACGATAAAGCGCGAAATCCGTCGACCTGGACCGGTTGGTGGGCTTGTATAGTCGTTCTATTTCGAGTTTGCTTTTGTGGCCGGCAGCAACTGCCGGTTCAGTTTGTTGTATAAGATAGGACACCACTCGTAGCCGGTGGCGTTTTGCGTGTTAGCAAGTAGCGTTTGGTACTTTCAGCCTTGCACCGGCTTATTATTCCATCTTCCGTATGCGCCACATCACCCCCGCCGACCTTCAAGCTTTCGAGAAGGTGTATCGCCTTAATCTTATCAACGCCCTGCCCGGCTACAAGCCTACCAACCTGATTGGTACCGCCGATGCGGAGGGCTTCACCAACTTAGCTATTTTCAGTTCAGTTATTCACTTAGGGTCGGCGCCGGCAGTGCTTGGCATTGTCACGCGGCCTACTACGGTGCCGCGCCACACCTACCAGAACCTGAAAACCACCGGCTGCTTCACCATCAACCACGTACACGCCGGCTTCGTAGCGCAGGCCCACTATACCTCCGCCGACTTTCCCGCCGACCAGTCGGAATTCGACCAATGCCACTTCACGCCCGAATTCCGCGACGACTTTCCCGCGCCCTACGTGGCCGAAAGCAAAATTAGTATCGGTCTGCAACTAAAGGAAGAACTACCGATTCATAACGGTACGGTGCTGATGGTGGGTACCGTCGAGCACATTTACCTCCCCGAGAACGTGCTGCTCCCCGACGGCACTCTCGATTTGCCCGCCGTCGACGACGTGTGCGTGTCCGGGCTCGATACCTACTATCGGGCTTCGACGGTGGGGGCATTTGCCTATGCCCGGCCCGGACAAGGGCCGCAGATGAAGCCGCCACTCAAGAGCTGAGAGCGAGATCAAAAAACACTGCTTACTGGCTTGCGGCAGGATCCGTATCAGCTTGCAGCAAGGTTGGTGCCGACCACTCGCTAAACGATGCCGGGCCAAACACAGCCCGCACTCTAAACGAGAGTTGGCCGGCTTGCAGGTCGAGTAACTGCTTGCGGTTCAGTAGTCCCTGGCTTCTGGCATTTCGGCCAGCCGCGAGTTGCAGGCGGTAGCAAGGCTTTGTCAGGCGGCGTAGTTTCAGGGAGGTTCCCTCGGCGGTAGAGGTCTGCAACTCATAGGCTTGGGCACCAGGAGAGGGAACCCAGCACAATTGCCAGTAAGTGGACCACGCAATCTGCCCGGTTGGCAGGTTCGTTATAGTGTCAAGTAAAGTGGTGTGTAAGCCCGTAACTGGCGGGCGAGGAGTGACTACTCTTGCAGTAGTTTCGTTGTCGTGGCAGCTCACCAGCAAGCTCGCGCCCAGTAGCGCCCCAAAAAAAGTCTGGCTCCGCGCGCGGAGCCAGACTTTCAGAGTTCGAGAGGCATGCTGCCAAACAGGCATTCCGCTAGTACCACTTACCATTCAACGGGGCCAAACAGCGCATTGTTGACGTAAATTACTCGGTCGGGAATAACGGTGTTGGGGGCAACATCGGTATTAACAACAGCCGATTTGCGGCCGATAATGCTTCCCCGGCCAATAAGCGAGCGAAACACCACCGCTTGGCTTTTTAGTTGCACGTTGTCTTCCAGGATAGTAGGCTCATTGTCGCCGCCGCCAAGTAGGGGGCGCCGGCCGCCGCCGTGCACAATAGCCCGCTCGCCGTAGCGAATGTTGTCGCCGGCCTGGATAGGTGTTTCTTCGAGAGCATGAAAAATAACGTTGTTTTCCATGCGGGCAATCCGCCCGATGGTGAAGGGGTCACCTTCATCAGCGCGGATGGAATTCCGGTAGCCTATCACCCGGATCAGCTCGGGAAGCGTGTTTTCAAGCTTAACTTCCCCAATGATGCGATTATGAAAAACGGGCAACCGAATGGCGCGCCCACCTATTTCGGGCACATCACGGGTTGGGTTGAACGGGGTATTGCCGGGGTCGACGTTGATGCCATACACATTAGAAGCCCTCTCGCGAGCCAAGCGGGTGTACTCGCGGGCAAGCGCAATATTGACTTCGAGCACCCCTTCGTTGAAGAGCACATCGGCCTCCACAATCAGGCGTACCTTGCCCAGCGCCGGATCATCGGCTTCGGCCTGGGTGGTTACATTTTTGCCGGGCAGTACGATAAAGCCGCTCCGAAGGCGCACACCCGGACCTACCCGAGCCAAGGCCGATACACCCGTGTTCGTCTCGAGAATGGCACCGTCAATTTCGCAGCCGAAGCTAAGAAACACCTCTTGGTCGTCGTCGGGGTCCGACGGAATATCAGTGCCTTGAATACCGATTTGAGCGGGTCCTTTCACTGTTGAGCCGTGCGCCAAAATAACCCGTTCCCCAATCTCTACCCCTTCAATTCCCAGCAGGGCTATTTTAGCGTGCTCAGCACTGGAGTGCTCGGCTTCAGCAATGACGGTAACGTTGTCTTGCAAGTTGGTTTCCTTGCCGATTCGAATTTTGATGTCCTCCTCGTCGTTGCCACGCAAACCAACCGGCGTGACGGGAGTGCCCGCGCTACGGTCATCGTTGTGATAGTCGCTGGCTATCAGGCTGGCAAATGGACCGATGTAAATTTGTTTGCCGAGTGAAATAGCTCGGGCATTCGTGATAATGACAGTTGGGTCGATGAAAGTAGCTTCTTCAGCGGGAGCCGAGGCCGGCAGTATCGGACGATTTCGTTGAACTGGGCTGAAGCCTTCTTCCTCTACGCCTGAGTCGGCGGTGCCTACGGCGCTGGGCGCAATGGGCTCGTCATCTAGTTTGGCGCAGGAAAATAGGCCAGTCAGCCCCAGGCTGACCACCAAAGCCAAACCGATGTAGCGGCGCACTGGCTCGCTTAGTATAGCAGTTGAAACGAGTTTAAGTTTATGCATGCGTATTTGGGGAATTTGTTGAGAATAAGAGATTTAGTAGGACGGAGCTGGAGGGCAAGCTTGAACTATTAAATCAATTTATTGGCACGCTAAACATAATCTTGTACCATTAAAATATTTTAATACATTGATAATCAATAGAATATAGAAAGGATTGCATGTTTTTTTATATTGTTCATATCCAACACCTATTCTCTGTGAGCCCTAGGTTGGAAAGCAGACAAGCGTAGTGCAGCTAAAACCTCTATTTAGAACTTGAACCCGTTTTGGCATCGGTAAACCACCACCGATTCCATACCAGGGTTGTCATTTATCTCGCTTGAGTGAATTGTACTTCGCGTTGAGCAGTAGACTCGGCATTATTAAATAATTCAGCTTGCCGTGAGGCATCCGCATGCCAGCTTTTTTGCTCGCTGGTAACCGAAGCACGCATACCTATCGAGTGGTACTTTCATTAAGTGAGCTTTGCAATCACCAAAAAGCCCCCGAAGCACTCTGCTCCGGGGGCTGACTGTTGAAGGAATCGGCAACCTTTAGTCGAAAATGTAGCGCAAGCCTATTTGGCCACGCCAGCGGCTATTCAGGTCGGTGTTGTTGATGAAGGTTTGGTTGCCGCCCCGAAATTGATAGGTTGGCGTATTCGTGGTGGCGGTTGGGTAGCTTACTTCAATAAAGCGGTTGTTGGCGTACACGCGCCGCACGCCCCAGTCGGAGCTGATCAGGTTGCCTAAATTCTGAATATCAAAGCTAAGTTGGAAGGTGTGTTTCCGGCCGCCCGCTTCCACCGAGAAGTCCTGGAGCAACTTGGCATCCAGCTGCGTATACCACGGGCTGATGGCCCCGTTGCGCGCCGTGTACTGGCCCCGGCGGTCGGAGAGGTAATCGTCTTGGCTGATGTAGGCATTCAGCTGCTCCCACTGCTGGGCGGCCGTCGTCAGCACGTTGCCTTGCGCGTCGCGGATATCCGTTAGGTTGATTTGGTCGCGGGTGGCAGGCACGAACAGGAGGTCGTTGCCGGGAATACCGTCGCGGTTCAGGTCGCCGGCGTAGGTGTAGGAAAAGCGGTTGCCCTGCGCGGCCTCGAAAAAGAAGCTGAGCGTGGTAGCCAGCCGGTTGTTGGCGTAGGCGAAGCGCTTGCCGGCCGCCCCAATCACGCGGTGCTGCAAGCCAAAGTCGCTGAAAGCCAGTTGCGGCGTGTTAGCGTTGCCAATAACGGGGTTGCGCTGAAACGCGTCGCCCGCAATTTCGCCGGGGTTCGATGTCACGTCCTTGGCCCGCGAATAGGTATAGGCCGCTTGCACGTAAAGGCCGTTGGCGAAATCCTTTTTCAATTGGCCCGTGAGGTTGTACTGGTAGCCCTTATTGGTGTTTTCCAGCACAATTACGCCCGCATCAAGAAAGCTGAACTGCCCATCCGGCCCCGTAAAGCCCGGCGCAATGCGCGGACCAGCGGCCGGATAAATCTCACGGTCGTCGGCTCCGGTAAGCTGCTCGGTGGGCGTCACGAAGTTGTAGTTGCGGGGAATGGCGGCGTTCCGGTCTTTGGAATAAATGGCTTCCAACGTGGCTACAATGCCGCCGGGTAGCTGCTGATCGACAGCCAGATTGGAACGCCACACCTGCGGAAACCGGAAGTCGCGGGCCGTGCCGTTGATTTGGAACGTGTAGCCGGGGTCGAACTGTGAGTTGGAAGCTTGGTTGCTGATCCAGACGAATGGAATACGCCCCGTGAAGATGCCCGTGCCGCCCCGAAGCTGGGTGGTAAGGTCGCCCTCAATGGCATAGTTGAACCCAAGCCGCGGCGAAAACAACGGCGTGTTCTTCGGAAATTCCGTTACGTCAACCTGCGTGAGCTGTCCTTCCGAATTGCGCAGCGGAGCATTTCGTATTTGTTCGTTCTGCGCTACGTCGGTGTTGTAGATGGGCATATCGGCGCGCACCCCGAGTGTCAGCTTGAAGGCTGGCGTTACGTTCCACTCGTCTTGAGCGTAGAGGCCGAGTTGCGCCACCTTCACGTCCACCGACTTCACTCGGTTTCGGCCACCAGCGGCCGCCACAGCGTTCAGGTCCACAAAAGCCGGGTTGGTGCGGTCCGTTACCTGGAAGAAGCGGTCCACATCCAGCCCCCCGAAAAATGGGTAGCCGTAGCGGGCTAGATTGAAGTCGTTCACGAAATTGAACTGCTCGTACGTCACGCCGGCCGTTAGCACGTGGGCCCCGGCAAAGTAGCTTAGGTTGTCCGTAAACTGCGTGATGTTCTGATCCAGCCGGTTCTCGGCCGAAAACTGCTCGGTGCCCACCGTTACGTAGGTGGTACCGTTGCGGGTGATGTCAATCATTGGAAACAACGGCGCATTCGGTAGTTCGCGGTAGTCGCGGAAGGCGGAGAAACTGAGCTGGGCCTTGTTGCTGAACTTCTCGCCGAAGCGCGAATTTAATTCGCCTACCACCGAGTTCAAGTCGTTGTTGATGGTGTAGCCGGAGTTTTCGTATTGCAGCGTGTTCACGCCCTGCACCCTGCTGGAAGGCGCAATGGCAATGGGGTGCGGTCCTTGCTCGCGGTAGCTCTTTAGATAGTTGTAGCGCAGCGAGAAGGTGTTTTTGGCGTCGATGTTCCAATCAAACTTCACCAAAAACTTGTCGCTGGAGGTGCGGTAGGTGTAGTCTTGGTAGCGGCCCGGGTCATAGCCGTACGTGTCGATCAGGCGCTGCCGAATGGCAATCAGGTCGCTTTCCAGTACCCGGCTTATGCCGTTGGCCGAACCGTTGAGAGCAGCTTGGGCTTCCGTGGTGCTGGAAGCGGGGCGGAAGCTGAGGGCGGGGTCGTCGCGCCGCGTGATTTCAGCGTTGGTGAAAAAGAACAGCTTGTTTTTAAGGATCGGGCCACCCAGCGCAAACCCCGTTTGATTGAACTTCAGGTTGGGATTTGAAATTCTCACGTCGCCTACCTTCTCGCCAATCAGGCTCTCGTTACGCAGATAAGTGTATACGGTGCCCTTGAAGTCGTTGGTGCCGCTCTTGGTTACCGCATTTACGCCCGCCCCCGTGAAACCGCCTTGGCGCACATCGTAGGGCGCCAAGCTAACTTCCAACTGCTCAATGGCATCCAAGGACACAGGCTGCGAGTTGGTTTGTCCGCCCGGCGTGGGCGCGTCCAACCCAAACGAGTTGTTGAAAATGGAGCCGTCGAGCGAGAAATTGTTGTAGAGCGTGTTGCGCCCGCCGAAACTCAGGCCGCTGCTTTGGGGCGTGAGGCGCGTAAAGTCTTCCTGCGAGCGGCTGATAGTGGGCAGCGTCCGGATGGCGGCGCTGCTGATATTGGTGGATGCCCCGGTGCGGTCCTTGTTGATCTGGCCGTCGCGGTTGCCTTTCACCACCACTTCGTCGAGGGTTTGGGTGCCCTCCGTTAGCGTAACCTTGGTTTCAAACGTTTTGCCTAGTGCCAACTGAATGCCCGTGTCGGTGTACGTCTGGGACCCAATAAACGAAACCACCAACTCGTAAGGCCCCCCGACGCGCATGTTGAGTAGGTCGTACTGGCCGTTGTCGCGGGTGGCGGTGCCGTATTTGGTGCCCGTGGGCAGGTGCGTAGCCACCACGGTGGCCCCTGGCAGCGGCTGGCCCTTGCTGTCGAGCACTAAGCCCTTCATGGCAGAGGTGGTTACGCCTTGCGCCCGCCCAACATAGCTGCCAGCGAAAAGCACAAAGCTTAGCAGCAGAAACAAGTGTAGAATGTTTTTCATAGTGTGGTGGTAAAAGAGCTTGTTGTTTTCAGAAGCGTCTCTCCTGAGTCTGGCTGTAAAAGTATATTGCCGAGTTATTAATGATGCTTGCATAACATTTTGGTAATGATTTGGAAACATCGAAATAGTTGCATATTTAATGCTAGTATAATGATAATTAAATCTTTAAGTCAAGAAAATGCCTTAGTAGCACACTGCATACTTGATAGGGCCGAGCTTCGTGGGCGACTACGTCTACCTACTTTAAGATAACACAGCCTAATGCCAAGTCCAGGTGGCGGAATGCTTGGAGCTGCCCGAATTCCATTTTCAAGTGGAAAAGAAATACAGCGTTGTCTGGTCGCTGCTGCTGGTTTGCCGTTTAAGGAAGAGCTTTTCTTCCACTGACTTCTTTACTATCATGCAGAAGCACTTTTGGCAAACGGTTGGCTTGGGCACGCTAGCCGGTTTTCGGAGCATAACGGCCCCGGCACTGCTAAGCAACAACTTAAGTAAGTTTCATCCGCGGGCCCTGGCTAAGTCGCCCTTGGGTTTGCTGCAAAAACCATGGATTGCCTCTGCCCTCCGGTTTATGGCGGCCGGCGAAATGGTAGGGGATAAATTGCCCGCAGCTCCCGACCGTACCTCCCCGCCCGTATTGGCCGGCCGGGCGCTATCGGGGGCGCTGGTAGGCGCCACGCTCTACAAAGTAAACCACGGCAGCGTAGTCAAGGGCGCTCTGCTAGGGGGCACGGTGGCAATAGCTGCTACGTACGGCAGCCTTTTCCTGCGCAAAAAATCTGCTGCCAAATCCGGGTTGCCGGTTTCCGTGGTAGGTGGGTTCGAGGATATACTGGTAATTGGTGCGGGGCTAGCCCTCTCGAAAGGTACTGCGCTAGGTTCGCCCAGCGGCCGGGCTTTGTAGCCTGTGCCCTTGGCACTTCAACGCAAAAAGCCCCGCTGATATGAAATCAGTGGGGCTTTTTGCGTTGAGCTACGGTTATTCGGCTTTCCGGGCGTTGCCTTTTTGTTCTTCCGACGACGTAGGAATGGTGCTCGTGGGGGAACTCCGGTCGCCGGGGGCTTGCTGCATGCTGCCCGAACCGGAAGCCGCTTGATCAGCCGCTGAGCCTTTGCCAATAGGTTTCTCGACCCGCTCTTGCGAAGAAATACTGTCGCGGTCGGTTTCGTTGGCAGTGGCCGGCGGCATTGTGCTGAAGTCTTGTTCGCGGGCTGGGTCTTTGCCCGGCGAGTTTTGTGCGTCGCAGGCCGAAAGTGCTGCTATCGCCAGAAATGCTAGTAGGTGGGGAAGTCGTGTCATTGTATACTGGGTTGGATGGTAAAGAAAACAGGGAAGTACGCGCGCAAGAAATAACTGCCGGAGCAGGGCCCGCTGCTTCAGCCAACGTACCACACGGCGCTGCGGTTGCGGTGTGGTTGGCGTAATGCCCCGGCGGTTCTACCTTTACCGCATGCCTGCCCCAGCCGTAATGAACTGGAGCGGGGGCAAAGATTCAGCCCTCGCCCTCTACCATGCCCTCAGCGACCCGCAACTGCGCGTCACCGATTTGCTTACCAGCGTAAACGCGCATTACCAACGAGTTTCCATGCACGGCGTGCGTCTGGAGCTGCTGGCGCAACAGGCGCAGCGCATCGGCCTGCCGCTTACCAAGCTGGAACTGCCCGAAATGCCGGGCATAGAAGACTACGAGCGCATCATGCAAACCACGCTGGAGCCGCTGCGCCAGCAAGGTATTCAACACGCTATTTTCGGTGATATTTTCCTTGAAGACCTGCGTCAGTACCGCGAGCAGCAGTTGGCCCGCGTAGGAATGCAGGCGGTATTTCCGCTCTGGCAACGCTCCAGCGCCGACTTGCTGCGCGAATACCTCGACCTCGGTTTCCAGGCGGTAATTGTGTGCGTCAACGATAAATTTCTCGATGAAAGCTTCTGCGGGCGCTTGCTGGATGCGGATTTCCTGCGCGACCTGCCGCCGGGAGTAGACGCCTGCGGCGAAAACGGCGAGTACCACAGCTTTGTCTTCAACGCCCCTTACTTCGCGACGCCTATATCCTTTGCGTACGGCGAAAAAGTACGGCGCACCTACCAGTCTCCCGCCGCCGACCAAACCAACTGCCATCAGCCCGATTCCACCGCGCCTGACCCTTACGCCGCTGGCTTCTGGTACTGCGACCTGCTAGCTGTTTAAGGGCCGTCAGGCAACCAACGGCCTACTTGCTTGCGCTATCTGTAAAAAAGACTGTGCCCCGTTCCCTCCGAGTGGAAAGAACGGGGCACAGTGCTTAGTAGTTACTGCTATAGCCTCGGTAAACAGTGGATGACGAGTGGGCTTCTTCTTTTTTGGAGCGAGACTTGTAGCCGGAAATCTTGTGGCTGTTGCGCGACAACCAGATACCGCCGGCCACGGCTAAACCCGCACCAACCAGCCACACCGGCAAGTTGGTGGGAGCAGGCGGTGGCACCGATACCACCCCGTCCTCGTTGGCCAGGGCCGGATGACCCACGTACCGGCCGCGGGCCGGCACGGCTTTCTCGTCGAAATGTTCGACCAAGTCGGCTAGCTGCTGGCGCAGTTCTTCGCCCTCTATCGGAATGCCGTGGCCGGTGGCGGCCAAGGAAGGCGCCAAGCCAGCGAGCAAAGCCACGGAGTGGCGGGCATGCTGCCAATCGGGGGTGAAGTAGGCGGGCGGACCGTTTACTTCCTGCCGTTGCGTCCAGGTGGCAAGGCCCGACTCGGCTGCCACTGTCACGAAGGCATCGCCGGCCACCAAAACGTGGTCATGCGACCGGAAAAACGAGACGTGCCCAGGCGAATGGCCAGGTGTATGCAGCCAGCGCCAACCGGGCAGCTGAGGAATCGTGCCGTCGAGGGGCAGTGCCTGCACGCGGGCACCTAAGTCGATAGGCTTTTTGGGATACAAAAACGACATGGCCGACATGGCCCCGCCCCCTACCGTTGGGTCGGGTGGCGGATAGGAGGAGCGGCCCGTGAGGTAAGGCAATTCCAATGGGTGCGCATACACCGGTGCATTAGGCCAAACCGCAAGCAGATGCCCCAGGGCGCCTATGTGGTCGAAATGGCCATGCGTAAGTAAAATAGCAGCTGGTGGGTTGTTTTGCCCGAAGAGAGCCTCGGCGGAGCGCTGTATCTTTTCGCCCGAACCCGGAAGCCCAGCATCAATAAGCACCCACGAGTCGGTGGGAAGATCGGAGTCGCGCACAAAGTACAGGTTCGCGAATACGTCGCGCAGGCCCCACAGGCCCGCTGTAACGTGTTGCAGCGCGGGGGTGTTGGCGCGGTTGGCTTTGTTGGACATAGCTTTTTAGGTAAGGTTGGAAAATAAGCAGCAGAGAAAAGACTATACGGGCTAGCGGCATCTAGTGTAACGTATCCTGCTCGTCGGCCGAAGCCAAACCGGTTGTCTAGTCCGGACTTACCGCTGCGGTGTTCGGCGCTGCGGGCGGCGCTACTTCGGCGTCGCAGCCGCAGAGCACTTCGCGTTTGGGCGTAGCCACCTTGTAGTCGGGCAACGATACTTCCTTCATATAGATAACGTCGAGGTGACGTAGGGGCGGGTTAGATGGGTTTTCGCTCCAGATTCGCAGCAGGTAGTTGCAGTAGTAGGGGCGCATATACGTGTTCGAGACGAACAGGTAGTTTTCCGAGTATTTGCGCCACCGGTCGTTTTTGAAAAGTCGCATCACTGATTCCGGCTTGGCATACGTAGTTGGGGCGCCCTTGCGGTTCAGGTCCAGATGCCGGCCATCCGTGGTAGTCGCATCCAGTATGTACCACCCGTCGTCCTTGAACACGGTAGGCGCAAACATGCCCCAATGCTGATCGACGCGCACGAGGTAGCCCAGCCACCGAAACCCTTCGCTCATGGTCCAGCGCGGGTCCACAATGTTGTCGAAGTTCCACCAGCACACATACACCAGAATACCGGTTACGAGGCCATTGCGCATGGCGCGCAGCAAGCGGCGCAAGCCCTCCGAAAGCTCCAATGAAGACGCAACTTGCACTCTGATGGGGCGCCAGATAGCCAAGCGGCTTTGCAAAGGCGCCAGCCGTGCCGCTACGCGCGGCCCCAGTTGTTGAGTGGCCGGCACCAAGCGGCGTTCCAGCCACGCCATGGCTACAGACGGCAGCAAGCCAAGCACCGAGGCCATGTTGATCAGGAAAAACAGACCCACAAACAGCGTCAGACTGATGCCGATGTGGAATCCGAACATTACCACCACAAATAGTATGCGCCAGAACGGCACCCAGAACGGCAGAAACAGTACGAACGGTAGAAACTTTTCCAGGTAATACGTGCTGAAAGTCAGAGCCTTCAGCAAGTCTGGATACGGGTATATGAGCTTTCCGCCCGGCATCAACACTTGGTCGAGACTGAGAGCGTAGTAGATGGCGGTACCCTCACGGCTCCATTCGGCACCCGTTTTAAGCAGGGCCGTGCACCAGTACACCAGCGCCAGTTGCACTACGTAAGCAATAGTGGCAGCGCTGAAGTAGGTTAGCTGAGTGGGGGCGGGCCGCTTGCGCGCATCCAGCGAGTAGACACGGCCCCAGGGTAAAAAAAAGCCCCAAAACAACAGCATCCGCAGCAAATCGTCGCCACCCTGCGAGATAAGAGGGTTACGGTTTTGCAACGACACCAGCAACACCCACGATACGGCCGTAGCCAACCGGGTTTTGTAGCCGAGCAGCATAGCGGCGGCAGCAACGGCCCCTAGCAGAAACAGAATGGCTTGTATCTGCCATAAGCCGCTGCTACTGTGCAGCGAAAATTCATAAGGATTCCAGTTGTGCTCGAACAGCACTTGCAGCGGAAGCACTCCCATATTGGAGTAGAGTGCCTCCAAATCTGTACTCCGAATGCCTAAGTCAAGCAAGAGCACGGCCGCTACGGCTACCCGCAACAAAGCCAAAGCTCGTAAATCGAAAACGAAAGGACGACGAAGAACAGTAAGCAGTTGAAGCATAGGGTAACACAACGCAACTCAGAAACGAACAGGCAAAAAAAGGCGGAAAGGCAACCACCATTTCGGATGATCAGCCTTTCCGCCTTTTTGGCCGACTAAAAAAGACAAGCCGGCATTTCCCTTAGCGGGTAGTGCTGCCGCTGGTAGAGCCTGAAGTAGTGCCTCCCGTGGTAGAACCCGACGTGCTGCCGCTGGTGCTACGACCCGTATTTTTGCTGCCGGATCTGGTGCCGTTGGTGGTACGGCCCGAAGTAGATGAACCACTGGTGCTACGACCCGAAGTAGTTGCACCGCTGGTGCTGCGGCCGGAAGTAGTACCCGAGGTCATCGAGCCCGAACCGGAAGTAGTGCCCGACGTCATTGAGCCCGAACCGGAAGTAGTGCCCGACGTCATCGAGCCCGACGTGCTGCCTGAAGTCATGGAGCCGGAAGTGCTGCCAGCCGTAGTGCCCGTAGTGGTACCGGAGGTTGTGCCCGTGGTAGTGGTGCCAGCCGTGGTGCCCGACGTCGTCATCGAACCCGAAGTAGTGCCCGACGTCATCGAGCCCGAAGTGGTACCGGCAGTCGTGCCCATGGTCGATGAGCCGCTAGTGGTGCCTGATGTAGTACCTGACGTCATGGAGCCACTAGTGCTACCGGCTGTCATCGAGCCGGAAGTGGTGCCAGTTGTGGTAGAACCGGTGGTGGTCCGGCCGGCGGTTGTTCCGGAAGTTGAGCTAGTGGTAGAGCCCGAAGTGCTGCCGCTAGTAGTGGTTTGAGCTAATGCAGATACGCTGGAAGAAGCTACTAATGCGGCAACGAAGGCGGCGGAAAGGAAAAATGAAGACTTTTTCATAGTGAAAAAAACAAGGTGGATGTGGAATCAAACGGGTGAGGGGTGGCAATGGGCTGTTCTACGGCTATTCGACTCGTCGGGGTCAAAAAATGCAGCTTGAATTAATACTGAATTTTCTTGTAGACGAAAACCGGGATAAATACCTGCTGAGCTACAGCTTTGCTCTCCTGTCTACGGGTTTATACGGATAGAGTTGTGTTAGCGTGCTTACAGTGCCCCAGATTTCCGCTTTGAGCTACTGACCAGTCGTTGAACTACCACTGGTACCCGAGGTAGTGCCGCCTGATCCGCCCGCCGCTCCTGTTGTGCCACTGGTACTGCCTGCACCTGTGCCCGTCGAAACGGGGCCGTTGCTCATGGTGCCGCCGTTGGTGGTGCTGCCCGTTGTACCGGAGGTCGAGCCGCCACTACCGGCCCCGGCTGCCTCGCCACCAGCGGCTGCGTCATTGCCCTTAGACACGTCGCCCGTGCTCATCGAGTCCATTGCCGTATTGGAGGTGCCATTGATATCGGAACTGCCGTTGGCATCGGAATCGGTGGCTACGTCACCCGAGCCGGTGCTTGATTCGGAAGCACTACCATTGCCGCCGCAAGAGCTGAAAGTAAGGGCCGCGCCGAAGAGGGCTGCGGCCAGAAAGTTGAAGCGTGGTCTATGCATAACGTAAAAAAGAAGGTGGAAAGATGTGAACAGCACCCTTCTACGAATCGGCCGCAAAGAAGGTCCAATTAAGAACCATCTTTGCGGCCGAAGACCGATCCGTTAGGTGGTGCTCCCACCCGAGGTAGTGCCCCCAGTTGTTGAGCTGGTTGTTGAACCTGAAGTGGTTCCTGAGGTGGTGCCCCCAGTTGTTGAACCGCTAGTAGAACCTGAAGTAGTCCCGCCAGTGGTCGAACCGGAGGTCGTGCCTGAAGTAGTACTGGTAGTCGAGCCCCCAGTTGAACCCGAGGTAGTGCTAGTCGTTGTGCCGCTAGTAGTACCCGAGGTAGTGCCAGAAGTGGTAGTTCCGCTAGTAGTACCTGTAGTTGACCCAGCCGTAGTGCCCGAGGTAGTTCCGGTAGTTGAGCCTGCTGTAGTGCCGCTAGTGGTAGAACCACCAGTCGTTGTGCCGCTCTTGTCGTGCCGCCGGTTGTAGTACCATCGGTCGTTGAGCCGCCTGTAGTGCTCGAAGTGGTAGTACCGCTAGTGGTTCCAGAAGTAGTTCCGGTAGTTGAGCCGGCCGTAGTGCCCGAAGCGGTTGTGCCACTTGTAATAGTGCCGCTCGTTGTGGTGCCGGTAGTAGTACCCGACGTAGTGGTGCCGGTCGTAGTACCACTTGTAGTCGTGCAGTGGTACCGGCCGTTGTGCCGGAAGGTGCCTGATGTAGTAGCACCCGAAGTGGTGGTGCCTGAAGTAGTACCCGAGGTAGTGCCGGAAGTGGTACCAGAAGTAGTTCCTGAGGTGGTGGAAGGAGTTGTTGTTCCGTCGTCGTCATCGCAGGAGGTGATACTCAACGATAAGCTCAAGATGGCGGCCGGAATGGCCAGTAACCAGTTTTTTTCGTAGCGCAGAAAAATGTTAAGGTGGCAGGAAAACTTTCTTCTGCTATACGAACAGGCACAAAATCAATAGCAGTTTTCGAGGTGTATTAATACCGATTTTTCATATTATAGTTATCCGAAAAAAACACGTAATAGGCCTATTTGTCAATTATTTGTATAAAATAATGGTTTAAATTATATAAGTATTTTACTATATGATGACCTGCTTATACTATTGAAATTGCCTGCTTTGTTTGGGGTTTATAGAAGTCGAACAGCTTGTTGTAGTATACGTATTGTTGCTAGCAGCTAGTGTTAGCTTTCGGTGAGCTTTTCGCCTACAATACATTTCACTTCTATGGCTTCTCATTCTGCCGTTATCCTATTCGACGGCGTTTGCAACCTCTGCAACGGTTTTGTGCAGTTCGTTATCAACCACGACCCCGCGGGGCGTTTCCACTTCACGTCCTTGCAATCGGAGGCCGGGCGAAAATTGCTGGCCACACATGGCCTGCCCCCGGTAGTGGAGCCCGAAACCGTGATACTTATCGAGAAAGGCCAAGTATATACCCACTCTACAGCGGCGTTGCGCATCTTGCGGCAGCTAAGCGGGCTGTGGTCGTGGCTATATGCTGCCATCGTTGTGCCCCGCCCGATGCGCGATTGGGTTTATCGTTTTGTAGCTCGGCACCGCTACCAATGGTTCGGCCACCGCGACGCCTGTATGTTGCCGACGCCGGCTCTCAAGCAGCGCTTTTTATAGTCGTAGTTTTCTGACACCACAGCAGCAAATCCCTCATTCAGTTTTTAATTCATGCAAGCTCTCGTCCTCGATGGTATCAATCAAGCAGTTCAATTGCGCGAAGTGCCCACGCCCCAACCAGGCCCCGGCCAGGTCCAAGTGAAACTGCACGCCGCCGCCCTCAACCACCGCGACGTCTGGATTCAGAAAGGGCAGTACGCTGGCCTCAAGTTTCCTATTACTCTGGGGGCTGATGGGGCGGGTACCGTGACGGAACTGGGCGAGGGGGTTGATCAGAGTTTGCGCAATCAAGCCGTGCTCATTAATCCTGGCCACAACTGGGGCGAGAATCCGGCCGCGCAAGGCCGTGATTTTGCTATCCTAGGGCTGCCGCAGGATGGCACCTTTGCCGAATACGTGTGCGTACCTGCCCGCTACGTGCAGCCTAAGCCCGCGCACTTGTCTTTCGAGCAAGCGGCCGCACTGCCGTTAGGGGGCGTTACGGCCTATCGGGCGGTGTTTACGCGGGCGGCGTTGCAGGCCGGCGAACGGGTGCTTGTCAATGGAATAGGAGGGGGCGTGGCGCTGCTGGCGCTGCAAATGGCAGTGGCGGCCGGCGCCGAGGTTTGGGTGACTTCGGGTTCGGAAGAGAAAATTGAAAAAGCGGTAGCGCTGGGTGCCAAAGGAGGTATCAACTACAAAACCGAGAAGTGGCCCGCCATCCTCAGCAAGCAAGCTGGCGGCGGCTTCGATGTGCTGGTGGACAGCGCCGGCGGCCCCGGCTTCGGCGACCTGCTCGATGCCGCTGTTCCTGGGGCCCGTATTGTATTCTATGGCGCTACCAACGGTGATGTACCGGCTCTGGCCGTGCGTAAAGTGTTCTGGAAGCAGCTTTCCTTGCTCGGCTCAACCATGGGCACCGAGCAAGATTTCACCGACATGGTTCAGTTTTTCGAGCACCACCAACTAGTGCCGGTAATAGACCAAACCTTGCCGCTAGCTGAGGGGGAAGCGGCCCTGCGCCGCATGGAAGAAAGTCTACAATTCGGTAAAATAGTTTTGAATATAACAGGTTGATTATCAACATATAAACAACAGATTTAAACAGCAAAATAGTGACTGCTAAAGGAATGAAAACAACACTCAATCTGTTGTAACCATATAGAATTTCACTCCCGCCTTCAAGTAACTTGCCCTTATGAAAACGCCTGCTGAATACCTGCAATGCCCGGTTTTTGACCTGACGTATCCCACGGGCGAATCCGCTGAATTGGTACCTGTAGTAGCTTACAACGACGCACTTCGCGCCGTAGAAGCGGCCCTCGCTGATGCAGAGAAATACAGATACCTTTTGATGCGCGCCCTGCGCCGCAACAACGCAACGCACACCGTTGCGCCTTCGCTTATACCTACGCTACCCGCCGTGCCCGAAACACCGGTCTTCCCGCTCTATCCTGAGGATGACGAACTGGCCGCTTAGTTTCAGCTTCGTTTTACAACTAGTCTTAAAAACAAAAAGACCGGGCTCATGAGACCGGTCTTTTTGTTTTTATATCTACCAACAAGAAAGTGCCTAACCACTTATTGACTGATATTCCAGCGGCAGCCTAGCTCCTGTGCCAACGCCACTGCCTGTTGGCGCAGCTCTGGCACCGCCGTCGACTCGAAATAGGCTGGGCGGCGACTCGGGCCCAAGGTGAAAAGCAAAGCTGATGCCTCTCCGGTGGCGTTTAGTAATGCGCCATGGCTATCAGTCAGGATGCCCAGCCGCAGCGGGTCTGGCTGCAAATGTCCGGCTTCCCGCAGCTTAACAACCACTGGGTCTGGGATACGGGTATAGTCTAGCAGGGGCCCCGTGCAATTGATTACGTGCTGAGCTGTGAGGTAAGTGCTAGCACCTTGGCGTTCGATCTGGACGCGTAGTGTGTCATCTGCCAGTTCAATGCCCCGCACTCGTCCGCTTTGCATGCGCAGTTGGCCGCCAGCCATTAGCGCATGCAGTGCGGCATCATTCTGGGGTGGGCTGCGGTGCCGCAATACCGACCACAACGAAGCCAGATGCCGCATGAAACGAGCCTGCTCCACCAGCGGCCAAGCCGCCCAGATAGCGCCCAAGTGAGGCCGCAGCGAGTCGAAAACCGGCCGCCAGGGAATGCCCTGCTCGGCAGCTTGCCGAACCTGTTGGCGGACCGCTGCTACCACTTCCCCCACCGTGTACAGGCCTCGAAGCTTGGTTTCGTAGAAGCTAGGATAAGGCACCCCATACCATTCGTTGCTAACAGGCCAACGCTTGTTGCGCGATACTGCCGTAATCGGAGCCCGGTGCCCATCGGCGCGCAGCCCTAGTACCACGTCTACCGCCGTCAGCCCCGAGCCGATAAGTACTACCTCGTCGTCGGGCTTGATAGTGCGCAGAGCGCCTTCAGCCCACGGATTGTTGTGAAAGCCAGGGTGGGAAATGCAAGAACTGGAGCCTGCTACTGCCGGCGGCGGAAAATTGCCGAGGGCCAGCACTACTATGTCGCTTTGAATTTCGGTGCCATCCGCAAGGCGTACTGTAGCCGCTCGTTGGTTGGGCGCTACCTCCACCCCAACCGCGGCCTGCTGGTGCCACACAAACCGAAGACCGTTGGCGGCGGGGCGAGCTAGTATACTTGCTGTTAAATCCTGTAGATAGCGCCCATATGTCTGGCGGGGGCAGAAGTTGTTTTCACAAACAGGCCTTCTTGTTGCATGCAGCCAATCAACAAAATGGCTGGGTTGGTCGGGGAAGGCGCTTATGTTGGGAGCCCGGACGTTAAGTAGATGTTCGGGGCGGCGGTCCAAGTAAGCCAACCCCGGCCCTAGTACTGGGCGCGGTTCCACCACATGAACGGTACCGGCTAACGGTTGACTTAAGTGTGCCAGTTGTATTGCTACCATCGAGCCCGAGAACCCGCCGCCTAAAATTGTAATGGTGCGTTGCTGCAAGACAAAGTAATTAGGAGTGCGGAAAGGGTGCGAGGATCTATCAGGTACTCCTTCCTATCGACCCACAAAGAAGAATTGCTAGGTTGCCTCTATTGCTGTGAACATAGCAGACAAGCACTCAGCAAGTATACGAAAGCCTTCAAGAGCTGTAGAGTCTACAGGAAACCAGCAGCCCGGCCGGGAGTTTGCGCGACTCATCAGGTAAGCTCAACTTCCGCAACTGCCGCTCGGCTTAGAGGTAAACACCCGGCACTAAATAATTGCGCACGTAGTCTTGAATACCGTCTTCGAGCGAGGTGAAGGACCGGTCGTAGCCAATGTTGCGCAGCTTGCTCATATCGGCCTGGGTGAAGTACTGATACTTGTCGCGAATATCCTCGGGAGTGTCGCGGAACTGAATGTCAGCAGTACGGCCCAAAGCGGCGAAGGTATTTAGTGCCAGATCCATGAAGGTGCGCGCTTCGCCGGTGCCCAGGTTGTAGATGCCCGACTGTTGGCGGTGGTGCATCAAAAAGTAGCATACTTCCACCACGTCTTTCACATACACGAAGTCGCGCATCTGGCCGCCGTCGGTATAGGCGGGGTTGTGCGACCGAAAGAGTATCATCGAGCCATTCTTCTGGATTTGTTGGAAGGCGTGCATAATCACCGACGCCATCCGGCCCTTATGGTACTCATTAGGGCCATAGACGTTGAAAAACTTCAGCCCGGCCCAGAAGAAAGGCTTTTCTGGCTGGTTGACCGCCCAGTTGTCAAACTCGTTTTTAGAGTCGCCGTACGGGTTGAGGGGGCGGTAGAGAGGCAGTAGCGCGTCGTCTTGGTCGGAGTAGCCGAGGGTGCCCGAGCCGTAAGTGGCCGCTGATGAAGCATATACCAGCGGCAACTGGTAGCGGCAACACGCCTGCCACATCTGCTTGGAGTAATTCAGGTTTAGCAAGTCCAGCACGGCGCGGTCTTGCTCGGTGGTATCGGTGCGGGCGCCGAGGTGGAAGATAAACTCCACCTGCTCGTGGTTGGTATCCAGCCAATCGAAGAACTCGGTGCGGTCCACGTATTCGCGCAAATGCTTGCCTTTGAGGTTGGCGAGCTTCTGCTCGACAGCAAAATTGTCGACCACCACGATGTCGTTGAAGTTGGCGGCGTTGAGGCGAGTGACAAGGCAGCTAGCAATGAAGCCAGCCGCTCCGGTGACAACTATCATAGGGCAGAGTTTTCATCAAAAGTATCATCAATTTTATTGACTGCCTCCCCAAGCAACGCTTCGACCAGCAGAATACGCTCGGTATTAGGACCTTTACCTAGGCAAGAAGGTATTGCACTATGCTACGCATTCTGGCGGCAACAACTTCCTGTTGCGGCATTGTCTGGCTCTTACCTTTGCGGCCATGCTTCACTTTTCTTTGCGTCAACTTCTGAAGTTGCTGCCGTTGCTTTTGCTGCCGCTGGCCTGTCAGCCCGACCGTTCCAGTTCCACTACCGCCTCAGAGGCAGCTACCACCCAGCCACAAACGCAGCAACTCCGCGACGATTTAGGCCGCCAACTTACCGTACTGGCTCGTCCGCGCCGCATTATGGCCTTGGCCCCCTCCGCCACCGAAATGTTGTACGCCGTAGCCGACACGGCCACTATCATTGCCCGCACCCAGAGCTGCGATTATCCAGCGGCCGTCTTGCGCAAACCCGTCGTTAATAGCTACCCGCTGGACATGGAAAAGCTAGTGGCCCTGCACCCCGACATCGTATTTACCGTGGAAGGTATCACCTCGCTCGACGATGCGGCCCGGCTTGCCACCTTCGGTATCCCGGTTTACTACCAGCGCTTCCAGACCCTTCCCGACGTGTTCCGCGGCATGCGCGACCTAGGCCGCATCCTGCACCGGCAGCCCCAAGCCCGCCGTCTTACCGATTCGCTGCAAGCAGCACTAACGGCCGTAACTCAAGCAGCGCCCGCTAACCAGCAACGCCCGCGTGTACTTGCCATTACGTGGCAAGACCCCATCTATGTGTACGGCCAGAACACCCTGTTTACCGACAAACTGCGAATTGCCGGCGGCCAGAATGCGGTAACCGAAAAGTTTGCGCAGCCTTATCCGGCTCTCACTCGGGAGTACATTTTAAAGCTGAACCCCGATGTACTCATCGGCGGGAGCTTTGGTAAGTTGGACAGCACCTTCTTCAAAAACTACCCCGAATTAAAGCGCATCAATGCCTATAAAACGCGCCGCGTCTATGGTATCACTGGCAACTTAATGGAACGTCCTGGTCCTCGAGTGGTGGAGTCAGTCCGCGAACTACAGCGAATTGTAACCAGCCACTAATTTTCGTTTGCCGCTGCAAACCAGTCCATTACGAAATCAGCTATTATTTTTCAATGAATAGACCTGCCTTGCCCTGGATTCTAGCCAGCCTGCTCCTGATGCTTGTGCTGGTCGTTCTGGGCATGCGCGTAGGTAGCTACGATACCGATTACGCACTCATTGGCCGCGCCCTCACGCACTACAACGCACAAGACCCCAGCCATTTGGTGCTCGTAGAACTTCGGCTGCCTCGCATCCTGCTAGCGTTGCTGGCTGGGGGTGGCTTGGCGTTTAGTGGGTACCTTATGCAGGCTATGGTCAACAACCCGTTGGCCGATCCTTACCTGCTCGGAACGGCTTCGGGAGCTTCGTTGGGAGCCATTTTTTGTTTTTCTTTCTTGCCAAACCTTACCCTGGGCGGTTTCTACTTGCCACCCTTATTTGCCCTTGGCGGCGCGCTGGGCACTACGTTGGTAGTAGTGGCTGTCGGCACACGGCGCGGACAAATTATTCCAGCTCAGTTGCTACTGGCAGGGGTGGCCATAGGATCACTCACAACCGCTATTGGCGGGGTATTCACGTTTTTGTCGGCCACGCAGGAGAAGCTACGCAGCATTACGTTTTGGGCCGCGGGTAGCTTCGAGCGGGCCGGTTGGAGCGTATTGCCTTATCCAGCCATAGCTTTGGTGGCAGCCTTGGGGCTGTTTGTCTTCCTACAAAAAGACCTCAATATCTTGCTGCTAGGGGAGGAGAGGGCTCAGGGGCTTGGCGTTAATGTGACCCGCACCCGCTGGCTGCTACTGCTTACAGCTTCCGTTCTGACTGGCTGCGTAGTTGCCCTGTGCGGACCAGTAGGCTTTGTGGGGCTGGTTGTGCCGCACCTCACCCGGTGGCTGTTGGGCGTCACCGGGCCAGTCAATCCGCTGTTCTGCGTGCTGCTCGGCGGCAACTTCCTACTGGCCTGCGACCTATTGGCCCGGCTGCTTTATCCGCCGGCGGGCTTACCTGTAGGGTTGGTCACGGCCCTGTTCGGCGTACCGTTCTTCGTATATTTGCTGCGAAATAAGGGTTGATAGGCTAATTTCTGATGTGTGGAGGTGCTGATCAGTACGGCCTCGTCATCGGTTATGCCAGCTAAGCTGATCAGTTCATACTCCTTCGCACTGACCGGACAGGTAATAAAGGCGGATCAGTTGCTTGATCAGCGTATCAACACACCAAAAATCAGCACACCAAGAAATGATTTACATCAGTCGGCAAGAACACTTCAATGCGGCCCACAAGCTCTACAATCCGAAGTGGAGCGAGGAGCGGAACCGTGAGGTGTTCGGCCCCTGTGCCAACACCAATTGGCACGGCCATAATTTCGATCTTATCGTGACCGTGAAGGGGAAACCCGACCCGGACACCGGCTTCGTTATCGACCTCAAACAACTCAGCACGCTCATTCGGACCCACATTATCGACCAGGTTGACCACAAAAACCTCAACCTCGACGTGCCCTTTATGCAAGACCAAATGGCCAGCACCGAAAACTTGGCCATTGCATTCTGGAAGATACTACAACCCGAAATCGAGCGAATGTCCACCGCTCGCCTGCACAGCATCAAACTCTACGAAACCCCCCGCAACTTCGTGGAATACTTAGGCGAATAACCAATTCTGAATTATGAATTCTGAATTATGAATTGTTCTGCGTTATCGGCTCAGCTCAAGCCATAATTCTGAATTCATAGTTCATAATTCAGAATTAACTAATGAAGTATTACCTGATAGCTGGCGAACGGTCCGGCGACTTCCACGCCGCCAACCTAATGCGAAATTTACGCCAGCAAGACCCCGAGGCAGCATTTCGGGGTTGGGGAGGCGACATGATGAAGGCCGAAGGAGGCACGCTCGTGCACCACTACCAGGAAATGGCCATTATGGGCTTCTGGGAAGCGGCCACCAGCATCCTTAAGTTTCGTGGTTACCTGAAAGAATGTCAGCGCGACCTGGTAGACTATCAGCCTGATGTTCTAATTCTGATTGATTACGCCGGTTTCAATTTGCGAGTGGCGCAGTTTGCCAAGGAGCACGGCATCAAGGTGTTTTATTATATCTCGCCTAAAATTTGGGCTTGGAATCAAGGTCGGGTTCACACCGTCAAAAAAATCGTTGATCGGATGTTTGTCATCCTGCCCTTCGAGCAGGAATTCTACCAGCGCTTCGGCTACGACGTCGACTATATCGGTAACCCCACTGCTGATGCCGTAGCCGAACACCAAAAAAGCAACGACTTCTACCAACGCAACCATCTCGATCCGAATCGCAAGATCGTGGCCGTGTTGCCTGGTTCGCGCAAGCAAGAGATAGAGGAGATGCTCTACGAAATGGTGGCTATCCTACCGCCTTTCCTCGACTACCAGTTCATCGTGGCCGGCGTCGACAACCTCGACCGCAACTACTACGCCCACTTCGAGCGCAACAACGTCCGCATCCTCTTCAACGAAACCTACGACCTGCTAGCCCACGCCACCGCTGCTCTCGTCACTAGTGGCACTGCCACCCTCGAAACGGCCCTGTTCGGCGTGCCCCAAGTGGTTTGCTACCGTACCAGCGCCGTTTCCTACGCCATTGGTAAGGCAGTTATTAAGGTACCTTATATCTCGCTGGTCAATTTGATAGCCGATAGAGAAGTGGTAAAAGAACTCATCCAGAGCGAATTTAACTCACGCAACCTCGTGAAGGAACTTCGTAAAATTCTGACCGACGAAGAGTTTATAACCCAGCAAAAGGCGGATTATGCTGAAATCCGAGAGAAGCTGGGCCAACAACGAGCAGCCGAAAAAGCGGCGAAGTTGATGATTGGCTATTTACAGAAATAAGTAAAGCTCCCGCGTGAATAAGAAGAATGCTCTGCACTTTATATGAATAAGTATAAGATATATATGCTTATAATGTATCCAAATGCTGTGGCTAACTGGTATTCTCTTTAGGCATTAGCCTAGTATAGCCTGAAATTTAAGACCTGAAATCAAAACCTCTGAAAAGGTAAATATGAAACTTAAGCTCCACACAGATTTAAGTCTTTTAGACAAAGGGCATCCAATTGAATTGCTTATTCCCTTTGTCGGGACTTTTAATAAAGAAGATGAATCTGGAGCGGTTCGTCAAGGCCGATTTGATGAGTATCAGCGAGTCGGTAAAGACCTTATTGAATTGACAAGTATAGAGGAGTGTGATGCCTGCTTGCTGCCAATTTTCTACGACGTTTTATTTGATCAGGCAGGATTTGAAAAGAAAATAGCTCCATTTATTCAGAAGGTAGAAAGCCAAAACAAGAAAATATTAATTTTTGTTGGGCATGATGTGCTTCACATCAATATACCAGCCAAAAACGCTATCCTATTTAACAGCGCGATAAGTAAATCAACCCAAGCCAAGAACATTCATTCATGGCCGCATTTTTTCGAGGATTTTCTAGAAAAGTATAATGATGGCAAACCAAGACTTCGCAAAAAAAGCATTAAGCCCGTCATAGGCTTCTGTGGCTATGCACCGCCACTGAATATCAAGATGAGCCGTGAAAAGAAATTCCTTCATTTTCAAAATTTAATCTTTCATTCCAGATTTGAGCAACTGT